>DAOWIV010000075.1 GCA_030640725.1 Methanosarcinales archaeon
GCCAGAGGAATGTCAGCCCGGAGATCGGATTGCTGTGATTATCATAGCCTGTGGCATAGAACCTCGCTTCTTCGCTGATGTTCAGCGTGCATGAGGTTGGTGTCACCTCGACCACATCAACGTAACACCGACCTCATGCACACTAAACATCAGCGAAGAAATGCGGTTTGATGCCACATCCTATGATAATCACAGCACCCCGATCTCCGGGCTGACATTCCTCTGGCACCTCAACTCATCTGGCATCGGAATGCTCGACAGACTGAACGGTTCTACTGTGAACTTCACTGCACTGTACGCCGGAATAACCGAGATATATGCGGTTAATGGCAGCATATCGAGCAACAAGACCTATACAGTATGGCTAACGGTGAACACCACGCCCGGAACCGGAATCGTCGTCGATGGGGCAGGTAACGTCACAGCAGGCAATTCAACTGCGATCGTCAACCTCGACAACACCTCGGTCGTGGGCACGATCAATATCGTGGCGATCGATGACCCACTCAACTGCACGGATGTTAGTGGAAATATAACGGGGCTTGGCACGGATGTCGAACTGATCAAGGGTGTGAACATCACTGTGGACGAGAGCATTGCAGAGGCGATGGCAACCGATGCAAACGGCAGCAGTTATGTGCACGTCAGGATAGGCTACAACGAATCAGAGCTTGGAGATATCGACGAAAGTACGCTCCATATCTACAAGTTCGAGAGCGGTACGGGCTGGTTGAGGATGAATGAAACCGAGAATCCGGACTACTGCAACAGAAATGGCAGAAACACAACCGCAAACTATGTCTGGGCTAATGTGACCAGTTGCAGCGTCTTCGGGCTGGGCGGCGGTTCATCAGCGACTTCGGACAGCACACCCGCGATTCAATCATGGTGGAACAACAGAACCGGGAACGATTCGCTCAACCTCTCGATCAACATGGCAGAACCGGTCGAGTTCGGTGCCGTATTCAACCAGACCGGAAACATCACATGGAACGCGACTGGTCATACCAATGTGACGAACACATCGGTCAATTCAGGAAATCAGACGTTCTCATGGGACGCATCAGGAAGTAACTATCTGAACGTCTCGATTATGAACGATAACGGAACATCAGAGATTCTAAGATGGAATATCACGATGACAGCTCTTCCGGAACCTCCATCGATCATCTCACACTGGAACAACAGAACAGGGAATGATTCGCTCAACCTCTCGATCAACACGACAGAACCGGTGGAGTTCAGTGTCGTATTCAACCAGACCGGAAACATCACCTGGAACGCGACCGATCACCTCTCAAGATCCAACGAAACGGTCTGTTCAGGAAACCAGACGTTTTCATGGGATGCGTCAGGAAGTAAATATCTGAACGTCTCGATTATGAACGATAACGGAACATCAGAGACTCTGCGATGGAATATCGTGGTGACAACTCCTCCAGTGGGTCAGGCTCCGTCTCAGGCAATATATGTTAACGAGACCGGCTGGTGGCAGGAAGGCAGCACGTTCAACCAGAACGAAACCCCGATCCACGCAGCGGTCGATAACGCGACCAATGGCTCACACATATTCGTGTACAATGGCAGCTACACCGAGAACGTGGTGATCGACAAGTCCATCACACTCGAAGGCGAGGGGATGGATGTGGTAGGGGTATCTGCGGAGAGCTTCGGAAATGTATTCAAGATTGAAACTTCGTGGGTCAATATCAGCGGTTTTACATTAAAAGACAGTTATAGTAGCGGTGTATATCTCTATGAGGCGGATCACTGCAATATCTCTAATAACAACGCTTCGAACAACGGTGACGGCATCTGCCTGTATTCTTCGAGCAACAACACGCTGCAGAACAACATCGCATCGGATAACAACAATGGCATCCGACTGCATTCTTCGAGTAACAACACCCTATCCGGCAACACGATGTCTGAAAACAGACGCAACTTCAAAATTTACGGAGATGGTATTTCTCACTACACCCAGAGCATAGACGCGAGCAACACTGTCGATGGAAGACCGATCTATTACTGGATCGATCAGGTGAATGATCAAATTCCAGATGATGCCGGCTTTGTTGGAGTCGTGAACTCCACAAACATAACTGTTAAGGATCTAAGATTAACGAATAATCACCAAGGGGTGCTATTTGCATACAGCAAGAATTCAAGGATAGTGAATGTCACCACCCTGAACAATGACTATGGCATCTACCTGTTGTCTTCGATCAACAACACACTGCAGAAGAACAATGTGTCGAACAGCATCGATGGTGGTATATACCTGTTGTCTTCGATCAACAATACGCTGCAGAACAACATAGTATCGGACAACTGGTATTATGGTATCTATATTCACAAATCGAATTATAATAATATCAGTAACAATATTGTGAAGGATAACTATCGCAATTGGGGCTACGATGGCAGAGCCATATATATTAACGATTACAGCGAACATAACACGATAACAGATAATACTATAGAACATAATACATACGGTATCTTTATCGATAGCGGCAGCGGAAATAATACAGTGCACACCAATGTGGTGAAGGATAATCGAGATGGGGTGTATGTAACATCCGGGTACAATTTAATATATAACAATTATATTCTCTCCAATAAAAACTATGATGCGAAGGATACGACGGGAGATAATAGATGGAACATCACAAAAACCTCTGGAATAAACATCTTAGGCGGTTCATATCTTGGAGGGAACTACTACAGCGAATACACAGGAAGCGACGAGGATGGAGACGGTCTCGGCGATACCCCGTTCATCATCGCTGACAAAGATACCAAGGATCATCACCCTCTCGTCTCAACGATCCTGGTCTCTGAGCGGTGGAACAGCAAGACCGGGGACAATTTGACTCTGACAGTAAACATAAGCGAGAATGTTGACTTCTATATTAAATATAGCCAGATCGGCAATATAAGCTGGGAGGTCTGGAGATATGGGGAAGTAGGTAAAAATGTCATCGAGAATCGAGAGAACACCTCATGCTCTGAAGCGAACCAGACATTCTTGTGGGATGATACCGGGACGATGTTCGTTGATGTCTGGCTCACAAACGATAATGGAACCTCGAATAAGACCGAATGGATTGTGACCGTGAATACGAACGTCGAGGGAACGGTGATGGATGATTCTGGCGATCTCACATCCAATATCACCTACTATGATGCCAACGGAGTGACTGTACTTCATAATATAGTATCACACAAATTCAATTTCACAGGCGTGCCTCTCTATGGCTATCTCGAGATCGACGCATTCTCGACGAAGAACACATCCGTACGATTCTGCATAAGTGGAAAGAGTACTAACGCAGTTATAACAATCAATGAAACGAAAGAAAACCCTGCAACAAGTTTTGAACCGCCCGAAATTCCGATCAAGTATATCAAGGCGCAGTCAAATAATAATCTTAAGTATAATGATATCATCCTGAAGATAAGCTACTCTGATGATGAGCTGAATGGCGTGAGTGAGGGCGCGTTAGCGATTTACAGAATGGAAGGCAATAGCTGGAATAGACTTACAACACAGAGAGATACCGCGAACAACATATTAACCGCACCCCCCCCGTCACTGGGATGGTTTGCGGTGGCGTGTCCGACAGGCGTCGGCGTCTGCACACAACTGAAGATCAGCACAGATAAAGCCACATATTTGCTCGATCCGTACTACTGGGTGTATGAGGCGCCTTCTGATCTGTGGCCCCCTGATGGTTATGATAGAACCGTGAACTTCACGGTACTGCTCATGGACCACAGAGGGTACCGGGTCAATAAATCAAACGTGAATTATACTGTGAGCAATGGCACAACGGTCATAACGAGCGGAACCGCGCATGACCGGGGCGACGGGTTGTACACCGCGAGTTTCGAGATCACAGACGCCGATTCCGGAGGGATAAACTTCGATGGGAGCGATCCCGAGTATTTCACCATACGCGTGGAGGCGAGCACTTCGGATGGCATCATCGATGGATCAAAGACGTTTAGGGTCGGGCGATGGGGATGTGATCGCTGCCACATAGAGCAGAGTCTTGCCGAGTCTGTGTATCCGTGGTGCGAGCCTTGTGGCAACCGCCATCACACATGGAATGGTGTTCTTGGCGAATCAGATGATCCGTTCGATCTATCATATCTCACGAATTCAGAACTGACCCACACCCCAAGAGAGTATCTTGACAATTATCCGTGGTGGCATGAGAGAACGAATCGGAAACATCCGGACGGACACTCATCAGGGAGGCACAACTGTTCCCCCTGCCATCAGGGTTCCGGGGTGGTCAGGGAGGATGACAGTGCGGTGGTCGAATGTACCTTCTGCCACGGCATCGACGGCGGCTATAATGCAGACTGGGCAGAGAGTGCCGGATACGCTTATGGAGAACACACCAAGGTCGATCCGCCGCATGACTCAGGTCCCGCAGATCAGTCCTGCTCGAACGCAAGCTGCCACGGTCACATTAGCGATACAGGTGCCGGAGAGATCGACAACGCATACCCGGCATGTGCCGACTGCCACCCGATCTCCTTTGGCTCAGAAGTCCCGCAGTGGCTGGATACCTCGACCGGCGAGCCAAGAGATGTCGGCGGACACCCGAGTGGCGATAGCCCGGTAGTCAACTGCTCGTTCTGCCATAACGCATTCCACGCGACCGCAGATGAGAACGACATACTCACGTGCGATGACTGCCACCCGCAATCAGAGAATTACCCAATTCATCCTTATGAAGGCTATCAGGGCGAAAACACGGCAACATGCGCGAACTGTCACTGTGGTGGCGTGGACAACATGAACATCCACAACATATCAGCCCCGCGATGCAGTGACTGCCACGATTCTGTGTACGATGATATCAGCGAGGGCTACGATAACTATGCGATGAACGATGATCAGGGGAACCTCGCGCCCATCGGCTCGAATATGACGCATAAGAGGGATACCAGAGTTTCGACATTTGGTCACGATCCGCCGGGGCTTAGTTGGGATGGTAGTGGCGGTTCTTTCTATTCGAGACATGCATACCCAGACTCAAGCGGAGGATGGCCCGGCACAACAAAATATCCAAGAAATGGGGATCAGATATGCATAAACTGTCACTCAGAGATCGTGAGAGAGACGGGGGCATGGCATGATGGGAACTGGAAACGTGATAGTTACTATTCATGCAAACCATGCCATAATTTATGGTATGATGATGCCACGTGCGGATCTCCGAACGTCCATTATCTCTCTGTTCCACACTGCACCGACTGCCATGCCGCAACCCTACCTGATCCATGGCATGGTGTATGGGATCCGGCAACCCCGCCAAAGAACTACATGCGCACACCGGTCATTGGCTTGATGCTCGAGCAGAGTATACACAAGCGTCTGATCCTGAACACCACCACAGATAAGCCATCGAATTATCTTGGATGCCTGATCTGCCACACTAACGCAAGTTTCAGCATCGATTACGGCGACTTCGAGATCACGATCACCGATTATGACGGAGTGCACAGATGGAACTCGCTGCCATCATGCACGAAGTGCCATTCCCTGAGCGATGACGTCTCACGTCCGGGTCCTCCTGCGTATGCGCACGACCTGCTGGACGGAATCGAGTGGGGCAACAACACCCAGTGTCTGGAGTGCCATAACATCTACGACCAGACAGCAGGGCGGTGTCACGGGCATGATGCGAGTACCGAGTCATGCACCGGCTGCCATTACAACTACACCGCGATGGACGACTACGGCACTCCTGAAGTGTATGTGAACGAGACCATGTACCAGGCAAGCGTGCATGGGACCGACCCCGGCGACGATTGTGCGAAGTGTCACACCGACTATCATCCACCTCCCGAGTACAAATGGAAGTGGTGCGACTGCTGCCACGTCGTGCAGTCAGACCCTGTGAACGATGTCGATCGTCATGACGTCACAGGGAGTCCGACAACGCTTGATGTGACCGACTGCACAGAGTGCCACAACGAGACATCTTACGATAATTCAGTAGCAAGATACGGTGGCGCATCTGCCGAGTACAACTGCAGATGGTGCCACACATACCCGGATCAGGAGTACGAATAATATGCCGTCAGAGAGACCGAAAGGATCCACGAGATCGGTCAGAGTTAGAATTGGACCGAGACCGGTCGTGATCATGGCAGCGCTGCTTGTGATCGCTGCAACCTCGCTGGTAGCTTACGGCATATTCGCAGGCGGGCACAGCACATATATGAACCAGCCAGACCCGGATGACTTCTGCGACAGGTGCCACCCTGAGATTGCGACCGCTCTGATGGCAGGTGAGCATGGTCCTGCAAACTGCATCTGCCACGGCTACAATCCAAATCACAGTGCAGCGGGCACCGATTTTGATATTAACATGAAGCACAATCTCTCAAAGACGATCTACTGTACGAGCTGCCATTCCGAGTATGATGACGTCACAGGCGAGATCGATATCGGGAGTGGCGAAAGCGGGCTCGACCAGTCCGCACACTACATCATCAATACATCAAAGAAGGCGATGCTGTACAATCACTCTGCACAGCAGTTCAAGTAATTCAAGTAGCCCACTTCGTCTCCATCCACCGCGGGATCTGACCCGAATCAGGAGGTCCGACCAGCACCTCAAGTCCGGTAGTATCCTCGACATCCCCTTGCAGCCGCGCAGCAAGCCCGGGAAGGATAACAATGCCGTGATCAGTCTTCTCTCGCACATCAAAGTTAGCAGAATTGAACATGTCCTTGATCTTGCCGGCATTCATCTGCCCGCCTGCCACCGCAGCCTCCACGCCGATGCCGTCGGTATCCACCACGCCAAGGTAGCAATCGATGCTGTTGGACGCCAGATCGCTCTCCACGGTGTAGTATGTCAGCGCAAAGTTCGTCGTCACAAATACCGGCGATTTGCGATCCGGTGAGCCGATCTCAAAGACGCCTGCATCAACCATCACCGGTTTTCGGGGGTCCGTGTAAACCGTGTCCCTGATATGCAGTTCAGGCAGCAGCGAGTATGGCTCGATGCTGTGCAGGATCAGGATATCAGCGTACCTGACTGTGAATATGGATGCAAGCACGCTCTCCCAGTATGCCGCACTGACGCCGTCCATCTCCTTCCACGCGGTCATAGGTACTGCCATCAGCGGGTATGCAATATCGGTCTGTTCGGCAATTCCTGCACGCCGCAGCTTCAGAAAGTTCTCAAACGAGTCACGAAGCCCCGGTCCGGTCGGGACGGTTCCCGGATCGAGCACCAGATCGGTGATGCCCAGCGACTCGAATGTCGCTGCAAGCGATTTTAGCGCATCCGGATCATTTGGCGCAGAAAGCACCACAGGAACATGGTATTTGAGCACAAGTTCTGCAACCTCGCGCCAGTTGTCGGTTGTGGCGGCATAGACTAATGGTCTTCGATCCGCGGCGACAGCGAGCCCTGCCGCAATGACCTCCGCATCAAGCGAACAGAGCAGGAGTGGCAGTTTGGTCGTTTCAGTTACCGTTTCCACGGTTTTTGCGAACCTGCCTGCGTCCCCTGATACGCATCTGACCGCGATCGCATCAAGTGTCAGGAAATCCCCGATATAGAATTTTTTGAAGTTTTGAATGTTATTGACACGATCGATCAGTTCTTTCTCGTCCATCGTGTCGCATACGTCATAAGCAAACGCCGTTTTATTGAAAAAAGTCAGTTTGTGGCGGTACAACACATCATCTCCGCCGATCGTGATCTTGTGTTCGCCAGTCCCGATGGAGACCTCGCGTATCTCAGGGGCAAGGAGTTCGATGAGTGTGGCGTAATCTTCCTCATGCTCGGCATCGAGCAGCGGCGGGCAGTCCTTTGGCTTTCTTGCCCGATCGATCAGGTGCGAGGCAAATGCCATGCATGTCGGCTCATCGCACTCGCCGCAATTGGTTTTCGGCAGGTACTCATAAGCCTGCAGCGGACTATTGATCTTCATCCTTTGGGGTCAGTGCGCTGTATGCGATTATCTTCCGCCGATCCGCGATCGATCGATCTTGATGCCGGTTGGGGTTGTGATCACAAGATCATCGTCGAGTCCTGCGATGTCACCATCCACATCGCTCACCACATCATGCAGGTCGCGAAGCGCGCGTTCGAGCATCATCTGGTCCCGTTTGATTGCTGAGATATCCACAACTACGACGTTCCCCTCGTAAATCTCCTTCTTCAGGTCAGGGATTCCGTCCAGGTTGCTCAACTCGGCAACACGTATGTATGTCTCGGCTGGCTCCGGTTCCATAACCTCTTCATACTGTGAAAGATCCAGTTCGGCATATTCGCTCTCAGTCTGCTTTGGTATCGGACCAAACAACAGTTCTTTGATCTTCATAGATACTTATGCGCAATCTCTGCATATTAATCTATTCGGTCGTGACTTTTTATTTTATTCTGGTGGTTTGAAAAATATAATAACCCGCCGATTAACGCGGTCCGTATGCCCGGGTTTAAGTCTGGCGATAGTCTCCGGATAGTGTCTGATGATATGTGTGTGCAGGTCTTAAACACGGATATATATGTCCGGACAAACCCTGCCCCAAACCCGGGGTGCATACGGAATATGGAAAATAATAAATGCAATCGGTCCCGAGAACGATCATAATGATTCGCGTCCACGATCTCGCAAAGAACTTTGGCAGAAGGACTGTGTTTGCCGGTATCGACTTTTCTGTCAAGAAAGGCGATTTTCTGACGATTGTCGGACCGAACGGGGCAGGGAAAACGACCCTTCTCAAGATTATGGCAACCCTTCTCAAAGCAACGGATGGCGGCGTTGAAATCGGCGGTTTCGATGTGAAAAACTCGCCGGAAAAGGTGAGAGGGATCATAGGAGTGATCTCACACAACACCTACCTCTACAATGAACTGACTGCTTATGAAAACCTCAAATTCTTCGGTAGAATGTATAAAATCCCCAAAATCGATGCAAGAATTGATGATGTCCTCGAACAAACCGATCTTTCATCTGAAAAGCACCACCGTGTCGGCACGTTTTCAAGGGGGATGAAACAGCGGCTCTCGATTGCGCGTGCGATCCTTCATCATCCATCCGTGCTGCTGCTCGATGAGCCGTACACCGGTCTGGACCAACATGCGTCAGCCAGTCTTGAGGGCGTGCTAAGCTCGCTGACCGGATCAGGGATCACCACAGTCATGGTGTCGCATGACCTCAGTCGTGGTCTCCTGCTCTGCGATCATCTGCTGATCATGGCAGCCGGCGGTGTCGCGTATCATGCGCCGGCATCGGAGATTGCGGATGCGGACGAGCTTCAGGCGTTGTACAGCAGGTGTATTGATGCAGGTAAGGGGATGCAGGTAAGGGCGAGTAGTAAGATTGGGTAATCCGTGGTGATCAGACGCCTGCCCAAAACACTTGCGCAAAGTATTAATACCAGACAGATTGAAAAACGGTAATGTGAACGCTTTAAACGCTACACTTGTTATTTTGATGGTATATTGGCTCATCATCGCTATTCTAAATAAGCAGGGCGTTCTGGAGCGTTATAATATCACAGCGTTTGGACCCATCCTGATGATACGTACCAGACGTGGTCAAAATCTGCTATCGGTGCTGGCACGCCCGCGCGGGTTCTGGAAGCTCCTTGCAAACATTGGCATACCGGTTATGCTGATCGGGATGTTTATCATGTTTGCACTGGTGATTATGACTGATTATGCGATGTTGCAGTCGATATTTGACCACACGATGCTGCCTCCCGGAAAATACAATGCCCCACAGAACATTTTCTTAATTCCCGGGGTGAACGAGTACATCCCTCTTGTCTGGGGTGCAATCGGGCTTGCAGTCACTCTCGTGGTGCATGAACTTGCACATGCGGTTCTGTGCAGGGTTGAGGGCATCGATGTCAAATCCATGGGTCTGCTCACCCTGATCGTCCCGATCGGCGGATTTGCAGAGCCTGACGAAGAGCAACTGTTCGGAAAGAAGAAATCGGATCGTTCTGATGTTAAATCTACAGGAATGGGGTCTGGCTACGATCGAGCCGTCTGCGATGTGCGATCAGAAAGCCCTGTCAGGGAGGGTGGGGCACCAAGACCTGCACGGATGAGAATACTTGCAGCAGGCGTTATGGTGAACTTTGTTGTGGCGGCAATCCTGTTTTTGCTTCTTTTTGGTCCGGTGCTTGGCGCTATAGCCCCGCTCAGCGACGTTACGATTGCATCAGTCAAAGAAGGCTCAGTCGCTGCGCAGGCTGGCATAAAAGAGGAAATGGTGATCACGCAGGTTGATAATACTACGATCCGGAGTGCGCACGACTTCTATATCTATATGACTACCAGATCGCATGACATTCCGCTGACCATGCATGTACAGGAGCGGCAGACGCGCGAAGTTTTTGTGCTTGCGGCTGACGATGCGGCTCTGCAGAGCGGGGTCGTGATCTGGGAGGTTGTCGAGGATTCTGCAGCATCAAGAGCGAATCTTACCGCAGATATGACCATCACACAGATCGACGACACCCCGATTTATAATAGCACCGATTTTATTGCGTTCTTGAATACAACCGCCCCCAACCAGACTGTTGAGATGTTCTTTGCAGATAGCAATGCCACTTTTGTGGTGCTTGGTTCATCGCCGGACCGCAGTTGCGGATATCTCGGTGTGGTCGCCACTACAAGCCTTGAATTCGCAGGCATGACGATCGGCGCATATCCTGCCGCAGCAACGCTTCATATCCTGCAGAATATCCCGGGCATGATGGGTGGGATCGAGGGCTGGCTCATAATCTTCGCATTGCCGTTCATAGGGTTTGATGGCACCGGATTTGCCGGATTTAGCAGTACCATGCAGTTCTATGAGCCTGTCGGGTGGGCGGCAGGGCACGGAGTTCTCGTCTTCTGGATCGCAAACGCGCTGATCTGGACGTTCTGGATCAACTTCTTTGCGGGGCTGTTCAACTGCCTGCCCGCGGTCCCGCTGGACGGAGGACATATATTCAGGGACACGATCCACATGCTGACCGAGCGGATGATCGGCGATCGCGATGCAGAGCGGTTATCACAGGTTATGGCGGCGGTGTTCGCCATACTGGTCTTTGCTTCATTTGCGTTCATGATCTTTGGTCCGTACATCATGGACCGGTTCTAAACGATTTTTCCACAACGATTTTTTCACAAAAAATCGAGTAAAAACTGCCCTCCGGGTTGGAATCCGGTTTTTGTGAACAGTTTGCGAGTGAGAAATGCCATTCCCAAGTCGGAGACCAGTTTTTGATCAAACTTTTGTGAAAAGTTTGTTTGTGAAAAGTTTGCGGAACGGGACTGGAGGATCATCAGACCTAACGCCGCGAAGAACC
>DAOWIV010000104.1 GCA_030640725.1 Methanosarcinales archaeon
ATTCTAACGGATTTTGTGGTTCTCACAAGATGTCGAAAGAAAGCAGTATCAGACGCGGTTCTGGAGATACGTGGTCATGGAGGATTGGTTGCGCAGCATCTGTTCACCACCATTAAACCATTGGTAGCCGTTAGAAATGTTAGCCGCTGAGCCGACTTCAGCGCAATTGTTCGGGTTGTTGTAATGGTCAGTTGGATGCACAACACCGCGAAAATGTGAAGACGGTGTTTATGCACTTCATGGCGGTCATGTTGTGTTGGCACCAGTCTCTGTGTGTCCATGGTCAGATTGACCATTACAAATTGTTCGGGTTTTCGCTCAAAACCTAATTTTTTTAGGGCAGTTCATTTGTACACCTAACTGGCATAGGTGCCGTTTAGGATTACCTAATAAAGGTCGATAACATGCGCAGAATTAGCAACACAAGAGATCTGGTCTACAGAATCGTGAGGTGTATCGCGCCCACCATCGCGGGCGGGAAGCCAGCAACGGTGATGAACATCTCCAATGACAACGGCGGGCTCCTTGATGTATGGGACCGTTCCAAGGCGGACATCTTCATAGGATCCGAAATCGATTACTATGAATTGAAAAGCACGGATAAAAACGTGATCGTCATATTCTTCAATCGCAGTCAGTTAAACAGATTGCTTGCGAGAATGCCGGTACAAAAATTCCTGTCTGACTGTGGATACGAAACTGATTCCACAGGTTCCATCGATTATGTGTTGAGCGTGCTCAGACAGAGATATGCCGCGGGGTGCCCGCATGAGATTGGAATATTTCTTGGAATTCCGCTGAAGGACGTTAAAGGCTTTATGGGCTTGAATTCCCTCAAAAACACGAAACGCGGTATATGGCAGGTGTACGGGAACCCGAAAGCGTCAGAAAAGCGGATGAACGAATACCGCCACGCGAAAGATATGGTGGCTGGACGACTCTTCGCAGGAGAAAATCCGATTAACATCATCCGAGACAGCGAAATTAGGTTTTTTGAATTATCCTAACTTTATTAGGGAAGATTACTTGCATACCTAACAATGTACCATACAGCCGTACCAGTAATGGCAACAAATCAGAAAATAGGTGATGTAAGATGAAATCATTGAACAACGTGGAACCTGAAACCACGGTGATCGTCAAGGAGGTCACGGGTGGTCTTGATACCAAACAGCACCTCGAGGAACTCGGCGTAAGAGAAGGAGTCGAACTCACCGTGGTGGCAACCGAGCCTGTGCACGTGCATAGTGGACCGATTTCCATATCAATGGAGGATCAGGAACTGATCATAGCTCGTGGATGGGCTGATAAGATCTATGTAGAGGCGGATGGGGATGTTCTTCCGTTGCTGAGGTTGGAGGCGGGCGACAAAGGAACCATTCGATCAATCGAAGGCGGAAAGGATTTTGTGGATTTTCTCTCCGGGCTTGGTGTTGTAGAAGGAGTCGAACTGACATTCCTGCGCCACGTTCCGGACCGTACCATAGTGTTTGCGGCAGGGGACGGACGCACCGAGATACGAATGGGCGAAGGTCAGGCATCAAAGCTGATTGTGGCGGCAGATGGGAGGTCTGTGCAGGCAAACTACCTCAAAGATGGTGAAACGGCTACTGTGGAGCGGATCATCGGTGGAACCCATCTCGTAGATAAATTTGATCAAATCGGGCTTAAACCGGGCGCTGAGCTAACCTTGCTCAGGAGAGAGGCGCTGGCACCGAGTCCCACGAGAGGCACTTATGTGCTTGCAAGGGTGGGTGACCAGTTGATCACCATCGGCCACGGTCTGGCTGAAAAATTGCGGGTTGAGTAGTCAGAAGCTGAAGTCCGGGCAGTTGGTCCGGGCTTGTCAGTGGGGGCAAAATCATGTTAGAAAGAAAGATATGGGAATTCAAGAATCAGACGATATGTACGATTATAGGTCTGGCGTTCGATGAAAAGGAACTGGTCAACGTTTTCAAGAAATTGAAGCTGGACCAGAGTCGAAACGCGCCTTATGAGATGCACGGCGACCTTGTTCAACTGTGTAGCACCCGGAACAAAGCATCCGGACAACTGGATAAAATGCTGAAGGAGCGGTTCGGACGATACGAACGCGACTTCAAGCGCATTCCAAGAAATGAGATATATAAATATATCGAGAATGGAAATGGGACTGTGAACGGGGGCGTAAACGGAAATGGCATGAACATACCCCTCTCCGCGCTTATCTGGTTTGCCGTGCGAAATCAGCACGAAGATATCGATGAGATCGAGGCACGGGTCTTTGCCACAACGCACATCTTCGAGCACCGAGCCTCGCGGTTCTATGATACACTACAACGTTTAACTGCGGATGGCAGACCCGAGGATATTCTTAAGAACCTGAGTAATGCTCTTGAATCGAGCGAAAAACTCCAGACAAAGTGTGACCGGTTGGAGCGCAAAAGAGAGCAGTTAAAATCAGAGATTGAATCAATCCGAGAGGATAAATCAAGAATCAATGCCGCACTTGAGGAGCAGAAGCAATTGAACAGACAATTGACCAGTGACTTTGAGAAGCTGGGCGGTGCGGACACACTCGACCGGATCAAAGATATGAAGAAGGAGATCGATCTATTGACCAGTGAGGTGATGTGCCTGACCGGTCAACTGCTGCAAAAGGACCAGATGGATTGCGCGATACCGGATGGCGGATCACCAGCAATCACCAGCATCACGCAAGACCCTGAAGTAGATGCATGGGATAACGTGGTCGATGTCGATTTAAACGGTACGAGAGTGACTTATGTGGGTGGCGTAGAATCGCTCATGCCGCACTACAAGGATGCGGTCGAATCCGTCGGCGGCACGTTCTGTTACCACTGCGGGCGGTGCATACAGGGTAGAAAGGAGATAGAAGGCATCGTGGAGAAGACCGATATAATATTCTGTCCCGTTGACATAAACAGCCACAACGCATGTAGATATGTCAAAAAAGCCTGCAAAATGCGAGATAAACCATGTTATTTCCTTCGCAGCGCAAGTTTGAGCATGTTCATCAAAGGGCTTGAGAAACACGCCGAAGAAAATGGGGCAACCGCGTAAGCGAGAAAACACAGGTCACCAGGGATCAGGAAGTGTCTGATTACCCGAATTCGTGGCTTCGCAGGGGAATCCGGGTTGTGCCCCACAAGCGATATAATACATACGGTCGTCATCATCACCATGCGACTCCATGATCTACTGCGGATCGACGAAAACGAGATCGTGCACATCCCAGAACCCGGTTTCAGCGACCAGGGGATGTGCGAACAATCAGCGCGATACCGTTATGAGATTGTTCGATCAGGAATCACGTTTGACGACGTGATACGGGTCGAAACTGATGCTGGCTTGCCCGGACTTGCTATTTCCATGCATTCGGAAGGGCAGGACTTCTGGCTGGTCTTCGCCGACATTATACACAGGGATCCTGATTTCGCAGATCGTGCCACCATGTTGTGCAAACAGTCAAACAACGTTCGCATCGTCGAAACAACTTCCTCGCTGTTCATGGATGCGATCATCGAGTATTATTCGCTCATGCTTGTGAACCGGATGCTCTGTGGGAAATGCATGCACGGAAAGAAGAGTTTCGGATCGATATTTTCGAAATCACGAGCAGACCGACTCGAAGCACTCCTGAAAACGATCGAACAGTCGGACGACATCGATTTTGCAGGCATGGACGTACTTGAGATCTGCTGTGGTAACGGAATGGCGACGATTGCACTCAGGCAGTTAGGGTGCGATCCGGTGTGTCTTGATTCTGACAAATGTGCCGTATGCGAGGGGCTTGAGCATGGCGTGCTCCTTCCGCACCGCTCGATGGTGCTGGACGCCACACAGATCTCGCCTTTCTTTGAGGCAGGATCTTTTGATTGCGTTGCCGGATTCATGCTCGGTGCGATCTATCCGTTCAACAAGGATGTCTGGAAGCGCATCATGGCTGAGTCAATTGTGCCATTGCGCGAAGGCGGACTTCTTGTGTTCACAGTCCATAAAAATGAAGAAATCGTCATTTTGAAGGAAGTTATGGACGAACTCGGGATGATCGGGCGGGTTATCGACAATCGGGATGACGCAGGGATGTATGACCAGTGGGTGTATGTAGGGCAGAAACACCGAATCCAAAACTTAATGTAGGGCGGCTGTACCATCTTTTTTTATGAAGATAGCAGTTCTTGGTGGAACCGGCGATCTCGGAGAGGGTTTTGCGCTGCACTGGGCTGAAAAGCACCACATCCGCATCGGTTCACGCAACAGCGGGAAGGCGGAGGCAGCAGCCGAGCGGTTCAATGAAACGCTTGCAATTTTCGAACGCAGAGGGGACATTTCGGGGTTTGACAACAGAACCGCAGCCGAAGATGCTGACATAATCATACTCGCCATACCTTATGAGCACATATCAGGAGTGATCGATGTCGTGCGCCCGGTATTAAGCGACCAGATCATCGTGTCGCCGGTCGTCCCGATGTCACGGGGCGAATACTTTGAGTACGATGCTCCGGCACGGGGGAGTGCGGCGCAGGAGATCCAGGCGATGCTGCCAGAGGGCATGAACGTGGTCGCCGCATTCCACACCGTTGCATCCCGCAAACTGTGCAGCCTCGATTCGGCATTCAAGTGCGATGTGATGATCTGCGGTGACGACCGCCGTTCAAAGGATGCCATTATCGATCTCACCGACGAGATCGTATGTCTGCGCCCGCTGGATGTCGGACCGCTCGCACTGGCATCGACGATCGAGTCGCTCACGCCGCTACTGCTCAATATCGCTGTGTTGAACCATATAAAGGATCCGAGTATCAAGGTTCTGTGAGTCGATGTCGCTTGATTCCCTGCGTCCTTATGCGGAAAAGATCTTAAAACCGCTTGCTGACACCCTGTCACGGGCTGGCGTAACACCGGATGCCACGTCGGTCCTCTCACTGATCTTTGCAGCGGGCGCGGGAGTGCTGTATGCGATATCATGCGGCGACAGGACGCTTGCGCTTGCAGCTGGCGTGCTGGTGCTGCTCAACGGGATTGCGGATGCCATGGACGGGGAGATCGCAAGAATCGCGGGCACAGCCGGCATACGCGGCGATTTTCTCGATCATGTGATCGACCGGTACGCTGATGTTTTTATTATTTGTGGAATATTCTTTGGTGAATATATCGACTGGAGGATCGGGGTTGCTGCGATCGTTGGCACGCTTCTGACCAGTTATCTTGGGACTCAGGCGCAGGCAGTTGGTCTTGGCAGGCACTACGGAGGAATTCTTGGCAGGGCTGACCGTCTGGTGCTTATAATGCTTGCAAGCCTCCTGTATTTCCTGTATCCGTACGAAATCTATGGCACCTCGTCTCTCGGGTGGTCTATCGTGCTGATAGCCGTGGCAAGCAATCTCACGACGTTGCAGCGATTTGTGTATATATGGAAGGAACTGGGAGAATAAAGAGCGACTATCAGGGAGTCCCGGGTTTCGGTTGCAATGCAACAGACGGCAAAGGGATTTACAAGCAATAATATACCAAAATCCGTCATGTCATTGCCAATAAATGCATTTTATAGCAAGATCCCCCACGAACACTTATGAAATCGGTGCTCAGGTTTAAGTATCCTGGCGGCTACATCACCAATCGCATGAAACTCACGCGATCGATAGGGCAGTCTTGAGAGTATCCTCGTTGGTATGGCTACTGATAAACTTAATTTTGAGCGCGGCGGTGAGGTGGACGGCAGGGGGTCGCTATGTGCGTAAGTGCGGGGTTTGGTGACTGCAATGATAGGCATCTTTCATGCTCGCAAAAAGCGATAAGAATCGAGTTCGGATAGCTACCAGACGGAAGTATATACGACAAAGAGGAAAAGTATGGAATATAGACATTCTGCGGGATTTGGAAAACGCATTGAGTTCTTTGTAATTGGTCATATGCTCAAAGAAGGATTAGACGTGTATATTCCATTAGTCGATGACAATGCAATTGACTGTATTGTTAGAAAACCAGATGGAACATTTGTGGAAGTACAGATAAAAGCA
>DAOWIV010000289.1 GCA_030640725.1 Methanosarcinales archaeon
AGAGGACCAATGACTCGTCGGTTAGAGTTCGGTCATAATCACTCGCAATTGCCTCAATTTTCTCAATCATCATAATACCCGCCATTTTACAACGAAACCATCGTCCATCCGCTCGATCGATATCAGATCAAGTAGGGGCGCGTCATCGCGGTTCGAAAAACCGGCACCATCAACAAGCGTCGGTGCCACAGACCCGCCAAGAACCAGACTCCCGATATACACATAGATCTCATCCACCAGTCCCCTCTCGATCAGGCTCCAGTTCAGCGTTGCGCCACCTTCCACCATCAGCCGCCGGACTCCCGTGTCCTGCAGATGCTCAAGGGCTGCTGCAAGATCGACCCGAGCATCATCCTGCCCGCCTGCGACCACCACCTCTGCGCCGGATGTGCGCAGTGCATCCACGCGCTCAGCCGCCGCAGACCCTGAGACAAAGACGATCCGCCTGCCAGCCCCTTTCCTGAGAATGTCGGCGTTAGGCGGGGTTTTTGCGAGACTGTCAACGACGACTCGAATTGGGTTTTCATCCCTTCCGGAGTCCAGCCGCATTCTCCGAAATTCCTCCGATTTGACTGTTAAACTCGGATCGTCCGAGAGAATTGTGCCTATTCCTACCATGATGGCATCTGCCTCGCAGCGCAACCGATCCACCCGATGGAAATCCAGATCTCCGGAAATACGTACCTGTTTCTTAAGATGTGTCGAGATCTTCCCATCTGCGCTCATGGCAGCATTTATGAATACAAACGGATGCATATTATCACGATTGGTTTTACCACTGCTCCCCTATGCTCTTACAACCACATCTGGCATAAGCAGGGAATTTCGGAACAGGTATCAGACATTATGCAGTCCATTTTTGAGGGGATGGATAGCTGTAAGAAAGCAATGTGTCCCTGTTCCGAATCCCTACGCGATATAGGGGATTGCAGTATATTAACTGTATGGTTGCAGGTGAGATGCAGGTCAGGGATCCTCACCATTATATGCCCCCTCCAACCCTTAACGATGCAATCTCCTCTTCTCCACGCACACGCAACAGAAATGTGCCGTAACATGGTTTGGTATATGGAAAGACTACGTGATCGCCGTCAATCCCGATCACAACCGGAGGAACTCCGATTAAATAGACATCAAACATCTTGTATCCTGGTTTGACTTTATAAATCTCCTTGAAATTGCTTTCAACAAATTCTCTACACTCTTTAAACGATGTATTCTTAAGAAGGATCTCATAGTTCATCTCTTCGATGCAGCCCATCATATCACCTCGTCTATCTTCTTCTTCAGTGGAATCGGGTTGTGGGCGGTTTTTGCCACGATCTTTCCGCATTCAAACTCGATCGCCGATGAAAGCGTCTCTGCGTCGCCTCCAAAAACGATCGCAGAAAGATTGGCATTTAAGATACTCTGTATCGTGGCGAGGTACGATATTCCGGCGTCGTTGTGGATGAATACGAAACAACTGTCGAAATCCATCTGTTTTTCAGCAATATTCTCTATACACCGGTCAAGATCGATCATTTTCTTTGCATAATTCCTTTCCGGGTCAGACACTTTTATCAGATTGATCGCAGACCGTGTTCCGGCAATTGTTACATCAACATCATTCTTGGCAAGTTTATTTGCAAGATACAGTGCAATACCGGTCTGAACCGGCAGTTCAGGACATCCCAGCAATAATAGCGCGTTATTCAATCGATTCATCTCCGCAATCTCGGCATTTCGGGTTTCGCTCCAGTGATATCTCGTTCATCACGGTATTCAATCCATCCCAGATAAGCAGTCGGTTTGTTGCGAGTGTGCCGATGCCTGCGAGGTATTTCAGGACCTCTGTCACCTGGACGCTGGCTATAACCCCACATGTTGCACCAATGGCTGGAATAGTAGTTCCCGGAAGAGTTTCTGGGACTATGCAGCGAAGGCACGGAGTTTTTCCGGGAATCACAGTCGTGACCTGCCCGTCAAACCCGTGAACCGCTCCATGAAACAGCGGAATGTTTCTTGCCACAGCTACCTTATTCAACAGATATCTCGCATGAAAGTTGTCCATCGCGTCAACGATCAGATCGCAATCGTACGCAAGCTCGAAAACGTTACTTTCGTCGATCTTTTCAGCCACAGCATCTATTTCAACATCCGGATTCATCCCCGTGAGCGTCTCTCTGGCAGAAACCGTTTTTTGCCGACCCAGATCGGATATCCCGTGCAGTAGCTGCCTGTTCAGGTTGGTTATATCGACGGTGTCATGATCCACGATCCTGATCCTGCCGATGCCTGCTGCTGCAAGGTACATCGATACAGGGGAACCAAGCCCGCCAGCGCCTGCGATGAAGACATTCGCATTTCTGATCCTCTCCTGACCCTCTTCCCCGAACACCGGCATTTGCCGATCGTATCTTCCTGGTTCGCTCTTCTCCGACACATTTAGCACATCCGATGGGGGCAGGTGTAAATCGTGAATTTATCTTCCCTTGCAAATCCAATCAGCATAATTCCTGCCT
>DAOWIV010000105.1 GCA_030640725.1 Methanosarcinales archaeon
ATCAGATCGTCCACAGAGAACGGTTTGATGATATAATCCTTCGCCCCTGCCAGCATCACCCGATCGACGGTGTCAGGCGATCCAAGCGCCGAGATCACAATGATATTCACATCCGGATCGTGTTTCTTAAGTTCGTTTATTAAGACAACCCCGTCCATGTTTGGCATCACAATATCAAGGGTCACGACATCGGGACGGCGTCCTGCATCCATCAGTTCGCGATACTTAGTGATGGCTTCCATCCCATCGGCAGCAACCCCCACAATCTCATACTTAGTAGGTTCATCATACATCTCGATGATCTCTTCGAGCATCTCCCGCATGTACTCCGCATCATCCACAATCATGACTCTCTTTGACATTAGATATAATATATGATGCGTAAACCAAATAAATATATCGAGATCGGGCGGAAAAACTATATAGTAGAACAGGATAAATCGATGATTAAATGAAACGGCTAATACTGATATTAATCATACTCGTGGCGCTTGCAACTGCGCCTGTTGCATCGGCAGGCTGCCTGCAGGTCACCAAGACGACCATGCAATTCAACGGCACGGACGCAGTGTTCATCCTTGATTACAAGCTTGATTTTCTTGTAAAGATATATGTTCTGGCATTCGGCAGTGCAAATATCGCACCCGAGATCGAAGCAAGATTCACGTCGTTTGACGATGTCAGTGTGCGGAAAATCGGCTGTGAACAGGCAACCGTTGTCGTAAAGAACGTTTCACACTACAGCAACGAATATTATTTCCACAACTCGCATGATTTTGGCATGACCATCGAAAAACTGGTCGTGGAATTGCCAGACGGGTATTCAAGAACATACTTAAGTACCAACCAGACTCCAGATATTTATTACGAGAGCAACAGTGGTTAAATCGATGCTTGCCAGCCCTCGATTCTCTTTTTGCTGATTTTGTTGAGTTTTAAGGACAATTCTTCAGGATCAGCGGCTGCCATATCTTTTGGAGTTTTTATCCCGGCTTCCTCTAACTGTTTTGCGATTGCACCCCCGATACCATCGATTTTGGTCAATTCTGATACTTTTTTACCCTTGCTTCCTTTAGCTCGTCCTTTCCTTGAGCCGGCACTCTTCACACCTTTCTTACCGCCCTTTTTACTTTTCTTCTCGTCTTGCTTCTTCTGCCACTCGATGTAGCTGCAATACGGACACCCCACCTCCCACGGACTCTTGCCTTCTCTTGCGATGCGGACGTGGTGCAGCCCGTGCGCCTCGCAAACCTGGTCGGTGATGACCAGTTCACCGTATCGCGGCGAAGGAAGCGGCAGCGTGAACTTGCAGTCCCGATCCGGATTGTTGCATTTGATGAACCTGCCGCCGCCGCGTGACAGCTTGACAACAAGGTCTGATCCGCATTCGGGGCATGGTCCGACGACCGGGTCGTTCCCGGCTTTCTCAGCGGCTTCCCACTTGAGCTGGTTGCAATACGGACACCCGATCTCTACAGGGCGTTTTCCACTCTGCACGATCTGGATATGGTGCATTTTGTGCGCCTCGCAGACCTGGTCTGTGACGACCACCATCCCAAACCTAGATGATGGGATCGAGAGCGTGAAGTTGCAGTCAGGGTAGTTGCCACATCCGATGAACATGCCGAACCTAGACGGGCGTACCGCCATCTCCGCGCCGCACTCAGGACACGGTCCGACGACCTGATCATTATGCAGCCCGTCCCTGAGCTCTTCAGCGATCTTCTCCCTGTTACTTACCAGATCATCAAATATCTTATCGAGCATAGCTCTTGATTCTTTTATCACAGATTCTTCGGTTATTTTCGCCTCTGTGATTAGATTCATATCGTTTTCCAGCTTGCTCGTCATGTCCGGAACTACAACCGGTGTAGCATACTTTTTGAGTGTATCTACTACAGAATAAGCGGTTTTTGTCGGTTGGATCGGATTTCCATGAACATAAGCCCGGTCGTACAATTTCTGGATGATTTCATGACGTGTTGATTTTGTTCCAAGTCCGAGATCCTCCATCACCTTGATCAGCCTCGCCTGACCGTATCTTGCAGGTGGTTTTGTCGTCTTGCTCTCGACATCGAACTTCGCTACGTCCAGCACCTGTCCTGTTTCCAGATCAGGGAGCAGGCGGTCGTCTGATGTATGATACGGATAATACCATCTCCATCCAGGTTCAACGAGCACCGCGCCGTTTGCAACAAAGTCTTCTCCTTTTATATCGATTACGACCCGAAGCGTCTTCCAGATGGACGCGTCTGCAAAAGTAGCAAAGAACCTTCGCACAACGAGTTCGTAAATCTTCCATTCATCGCTTTTCAGTTGTCCTTTGCTCGCAATCGCTACAGGGTATATCGGAGGATGATCCGTGGTCTCCTTTTTCCCGGAAGTTGGTTTGAGTGGTTTTTCAAGTAATCTGGATGCGTATTCCTTAAATGTACTTCCAAGGAACATCGAGACAAGCGATTTCAGGTCGAGCGTCTCTGGATAGACTGTGTTATCGGTTCGTGGATATGAGATGAATCCGTTTGTGTACAGGTTCTCTGCGATCCGCATCGCGTTTGCAGGGCTCATCCCAACTCTACTTGCTTCTCTGATGAATTCAGTGGTATTAAACGGCGTTGGAGGCTTTTCTGTCCTCTTTCCTCTCTTCACATCAGAAACCGTGCCCGATTTTGCATCCTGGACTATTGCAATCACCCGGTCAAGTTCTTCCCGGTCCCAGAACCGATCTTTTCTATGCTTTGATATGAACTGCTGCTCGCCCGGGTGGGTGGCATACAATTCCCAGTACGGTTTCGGAACGAATGCTTCCCGTTCCTTCTCTCGATCCACGATTAAAGCAAGGGTGGGTGATTGGACCCTGCCCGCGGACAAAAACCGCTTTCCAAGCCTTTTTGATGTGACCGAGAGATATCGAGTCAGTGCAGCCCCCCATATCAGATCGATGATCTGACGCGACTCGCCGGCTGCTGCAAGGTTGAAATCGATCAGGCTTAGATTCTTAAAGACCGCCTTGATCTCAGCCGGTGTGATCGCGCTGTATTTCGCCCTGTTCGACTTGATTCTCGGATTTACATCCTTTATTATATTCAGAGCCTCTACACCGATCAATTCACCCTCCCGGTCATAGTCTGTTGCTATTGTTACGGTGTCTGCCGTTTTCCCGAGTTTTTTGATCGCGGATACGATTTTGGTGTTTCTTTTATCAGGAACTGTTATAATGTCAGCGTGGATCAGGTCACGTGCATCTGTCTTCTGCCAGTTGTTGTATGTATCAGGAAAATCGACACCGACAACATGCCCACTGAGCCCGATCACAGAAGTATCTCCTGAGTGGTATGTGTTTACCCCATTTACCCTGATCAGCTTCGAGGTTTTGTTAAAAAGAATACTTGCAATTCTTTTTGCGGTGCTGTGCTTCTCAGTAATAATCAGGTGCATGATGGTAGTTACTGATAATACTATAATATATATGTTTTGAATGCACCAAATCGAGCTGACAAACGCATACAAAAGAGTATCAGTCCTGATATTCTATAGTCTTCGATCGGCAGTGGCATGGTGTGCACATTTGTGCACGATTATTAGGAGGTGATCCAGCCGCAGATTCCCCTACGGCTACCTTGTTACGACTTAACCCTCCTTGCGAAGCCCAGATTCGAATCCCCCATAAGGAAGATCCTCATCCAAACCTCACTCAGATGGTTTGACGGGCGGTGTGTGCAAGGAGCAGGGACGTATTCACCGCGCTGTGTTGAAACGCGATTACTACGGATTCC
>DAOWIV010000264.1 GCA_030640725.1 Methanosarcinales archaeon
ACTTATGTTTTTCGGTTTATTTTTGAATATGGAGTTGAAACATAGGTTTGTTTTTGATTTGGAGATACAACACGTGCTTTAGGGAGGCGCATCTTCTGCAACGCAGGGTCTTCTGTAACCCCAGATGGCGTGACACCCCCTAATCCGCCGGCGGGTGTGCGGATACACTGATACACCATCCGGATGTTACCATCTATATATCACCCGGAATTCAGCATCTCCGGGAGCAGGAAGACTCCCTCGTTCGTCCGGACCACACGCACCTCGCTTCTGGATTCTTCATGAAAGAAAACTGGTTTTTTTAAGAGAATTGTCTCATAAGTTTCCGGATCAAGGATCTGAACCGTGTCACCCTCGATTGCCACCAGCACAGTCATCGTGGCATCATTCCGGCTTCCGATTTTCACAGCGGGCGCATCCATGCCCGCGCCCAATGAAACTTTGTGCCCATCGATTAGATCGGTGCCGTGTATCTGCTTATCCTGATGCGCGACCTCGATCACCAGGTCCCGTATGGCTATGATATCACCACGTATGAACTCAGGAAGTCGCATGGCGCAGGTGATCCGGTATAAGTCCTCGCCATCTTTCCTGCCGACCAGCGATGGTGATGTGGTGTATGATCCGCCAAGTTCCCTGATGATTGCGCGGCAGACCTGCTTGCATGACGTGGCTGATCCGATATACAGGTCAACCCCTTCTTTAAGCTCTTCGACCTTGGAAATGAAGGCAAAACGATCTCCTTTTTCCGTAAGTTTCTTAAGCAGATGATCAGCCAGCTCTATGCACCGATCCACCTCTTTTTCGCTTATGATGCGGTTACTTGCTCGCAATTGCACAATTCCCGCGTAATAGCCTCCAGCGATCCTGCTGCATGTATCACAGGTCTCGTTCTTGATCCGTATCTCAACATCCGCCGTGGCAGTCGCATTGAGACCGCTTACAACCGCACTCACAGTGATATGCGCCAGAAATCTCGATTGATCGATCTCTTCTTCAGAAATATCAAGTTCTTCATGCTTTGCGTCAGGATGCAGCATTATTGATCCGGTTATTTCGTGAAAAAGCACCTCTCGTCGGTCAGTCTCACGGACCCATTTTCCGGCAGTGAAGTGTGCCCCGCAGACCGGGCATACACGGATCTTTATGACAGAAGGGCACTTGATAAGCGTAATATTACTCAAAAAACACTCTCTGCATCGGTCGTTATATAATTCGCTGGTCTCTTTGCCGCATTCCGGGCAGAAGAGTGTGCGTGCTGGGCGCGAGGTCATTACTTTCGTATATGGACAGTGGTACCATAAACCCTTATCCACGTACCGGCTAAATAATCGATCATACAATGGCAACCGAAGACGACATCCAGCGTATAGAGGACGAGATCAGGAAAACCCCGTACAATAAGGCGACGTCCCACCATATCGGGAGGCTCAAGGCGAAGCTTGCCAGATATCGGGATGAGATACAGAAGCGCATATCATCAAAATCAGGCGGCGAGGGATACAGTATAAAGAAATCGGGGCACGCCACCATTGTGATGGTTGGGTTCCCATCGGTCGGTAAATCGACGCTATTAAACGCGCTTACCGGCGCCAACGCAGCGGTGGCTGCTTATGAGTTCACCACGCTCGATGTGATTCCTGGCACGCTTGAATATCGCGGGGCACGCATACAGTTTCTTGATGTTCCCGGACTCATCAGGGGTGCGTCGATCGGACGCGGGCGTGGCAGGGAGGTGATCTCGGTGATACGGAATGCTGACATGGTCCTGATCATTGTGGATGTGTTCCAGCCACACCAGTATAATGTGCTCTTAAAGGAGCTGTATGACGCCGGAATCCGGATCAATACAGAGCCTCCAAAAGTTGTTGTCCACAAAGACATCAAAGACGGAATCAGGGTGAACAGCACCGTTGATACCGATCTTGATAAGAAAACAATTCAGTCTGTGCTGTCAGAATATAAAATACACAATGCAAACGTAATCATACGACAAAACATAACCGTCGATGAACTTATCGATGTTATTACTGGAAATTGTAGGTATATTAAAGCCATAACCGTCCTGAACAAGATCGATCTGGCTGATCCGCAGGTGCTGGCAGAGTGTGAAGCGCGGTTTCCTGATGCGGTTGCGATCTCGGCGGACGAAGACACAAATCTCGCGGAGTTAAAGGAGCGGATATATACTGACCTTGGGTTCATGCGCATCTATCTGAAGCCGCAGGGGCAGCCCCCTGACATGGACGAGCCGATGATCATGAAGAGTGGCGCGCGCATCGTTGATGTCTGCGCCACCATCCACCGTGACTTTGTGAGAAAGTTTCGGTATGCGCAGGTCTGGGGCGGATCAGCAAAACATGCGGGACAGCATGTGGGTTTATCACACGCCTTATTTGACGAGGATGTGGTGAGTGTGCTTGTGCGCAAGTAAAACGATTTTTTCACAAAAAATCGAGTAAAAACTGCCCTTCGGGTGGGGGATGGCGATATGCTTCGTCGTACGATTTTTTCACAAAAAATCGAGTGAAGAATGCCCTTCCGGGTCGGAGACCAGTTTTTGATCAAACTTTTGTGAAAAGTTTGGTGAAAAGTTTGCGAGTAAGAAATACCCTTTTGGGGGCTGGCGATATACTTTTTCGTAAATAAAAATGATGCGTAGAGTGACCAGACGTTATGGGGTATATGTCATAAAAAAAGCCAAACCGAGATCGCTTTCATCTCGGTTTACGTTGTTATGTCGGTGTCGTATGATGCTGTGCGCTGCGATCAGATGATCAGATCGATTTCGCAATCTCTATCATCGCTTCCCGATCGAGCGCACCTGCCAGCACAAAGTCGCATTCGCCATCATCCCATTTCAACAACCATTGCAACACCCGGGTTTCGCCCACCCTTGCCCGGAACGTCGTTATGGTGCAATCACGCCCATTGATCCGGACGGTCTCGACGCCCTCTGGCACCGGTCGCTTTGTAGACTCGTTGTACGGGCTTTCGATCAGTTGGATGGTTGTGAGCTGGGCGGATATCGGGTCTTCTTCGGTTGCGTTGGTGTATGTGATGATCACGCCTTTATCAGATTCCCAAATAGGGACTGCCATGATTATTATATCCGTCTCGTAGCCCGGCGGCAGGTGATCTGGCTCCTTGATCTCAAATGTTACCTCTGCCTGCGCCTCCTCAAGAGTCATCTCCTGTGGAGCGGTCGCGCGGTCCATCGATTCGACGGTTGCGCCTTCCGGAACCTCGAATTCGAATGTGCTGTCAGGGATGTCTATATCGAGTTGCACGTCCCTGTACTCCATTTGCATGACCACTTCACCGTTCTGGTTCTGCGTTGCCTCCTTAAGAAGCATCCATGTCGCTCTGTCGAACCATAATCTCATCGATACCTCAAACACGTCCACGTCCTTCTGAGTTGCCGTGACGACGTAACACGCGCGTCCGTCAGCGACCGCTCTTCCCTGCGCTTCGATGGTGCATGTATCCAGCAGCCCCTCGATGAACATGCCATTTAAGGATTCATTCATCCGGGCATCCGCAGGGACTGCTCCCGCCCAGACAGTATTGCTTGCCGGATCATACATCCATGTATACGTGCCGTTTGAGACCTCTAACTTACCAGCAAACTCGGCAGGTTCCTTGTATTCCATCCGGATCATGCCCGGGGTTTTGTAGGCAAAATCGATAACTACAGTCTCATTGAGCATCGTGTCTGCCCAGACCATGGTGTAGGTGCATTCCTGCACATCGTTCTTGTGTTCCCGCATCTGCTCTACGATCTGTTCGGAGGTGAGTTCATCACTGACGCATCCTGCCATCAGAAGCGAGATGCCTGCGATCACAATCAGTAATATGTCGGTTCTTTTCACCATCAGATCGATTCCGCAATCCGGATTATCTCTTCCTGATCGAGCGCGCCTGCCAGCATAAAGTCGCATTCACCGTCATCCCATTGCAGCACCCGGGTCTCGCCCATCATTCCCTGCATCGTCGTTATGGTGCAGTCATGCCCGTTGATCAGGACAGTCTCGACATCGCCGCCCTCTGGCACCGGTCGCTCTGTAGACTCATTGTATGCGCTTTCGATCAGTTGGATGGTCGTGAGCTGGGCTGACAACAGGTCTTCTTCGGTTGCGTTGGTGTATGTGATGATCACGCCTTTGTCAGGCTCCGAAACAGGGACGGTCATGATTATATCCATCTCGTAGCCCGGTGGCAGGTGATCTGGCTCCTTGATCTCAAATGTTACCTCTGCCTGCGCCTCCTCAAGAGTCATCTCCTGTGGAGCGGTCGCGCGGTCCATCGATTCGACGGTTGCGCCTTCTGGAACCTCGAATTCGAATGTGCTGTCAGGGATATCCGCATCGAGTTGCACGTCCCTGTACTCCATTCGCATGACCAGTTCGCCGTTCTGCGAGGTGTCCATCTTAAGCAGCATCCATGTCGCTCTGTCGAACCATAATCTCATAGACGTTGCAAACATGCCCGCTTCCTTCGGAGTCGCTGTGATAACATAACACGCGCGCCCGTCGATGACCGCTTTTCCCTGCGGTTCGATGGTGCAAGTGTTCAGCATTTCCTCGATGAACCTAGCATTTAAGGTTTCATCCATCTGAGTATCCGCGGGGACTGCTGCCGTCCTGACAGTATTGCTTGCCGGATCATACATCCATGTATATGTGCCGTTTGAGACCTGCAACTGACCCGCGACCTCGGCAGGTTCCTTATATTCCATCCGGATCCTGCCGGGATTCTTGTAGGCAAGATCGACGATCATGGTCTCGTTGCTCATCATGTCGGTCATGACCAGGGTGTAGGTGTATTCCTGCACATCGTTCCTGTGTTCTCGCATCTGCTCTACGATCTGTTCTGATGTGAGTTCATCGCTGACGCATCCCGCCATCAGAAGCGAGATGCCTGCGATTGCAATCAGTAATATGCTTGTTCTTTTCATCAGTAGAACTGTTTGACCGGTGTTTAATAAAGTTGCGCATCGGGGCAGGGTCGTCACATCCTCCCGGGCGGATCGAGGTGCCCTGTTTTTCCGGAGTACGTGTTTAACCGCTCATTCCTGCCCCGGGCATCCGGGATGATCTAAGATGATCCGGGGGGTGGACGCGTGCAGCACTAAAATACATGCACACATTTCAGGAACAACCTTCCAAAGGACTCCAGCCCACATCAATCACATTCTAAAGTACCCAAACAGGTCATCTCGCCCGATCCTGTGCAAACCGTCCCGCAGAAGGGTGGTGAGTGCTGCCACGTCCCCTTTCTTCGCAGAGACTGGTGCCACCGTATCGAGCCACTGTCTCCACGGCGGCAGGAGATCGAACCGTTCCACGATCTGATCAAGATTATGGTCGCGGTCTTTTACCAGATCCGTCTTGTTTGCCGCAATGACTATATTCATATCAAGATCGCATAAGAATTCAAACATCTCGATATCAACAGGTATCTCGCCGCGTGCCTGCCATCTGTCCACGATCTCACAGAACGCACTTGCATCAATCACCTGAACGGCGCAGACGATGCGGTCCTCGTTGTCTTCGATGTAATGGATGATCTGATCCTTTATGCGCTCCTGAATCGCATTTGGAATACCGTGCAGGAATCCATAACCCGGCAGATCGGTTATCAACAGATCTTTGAACGCTATGTGCGTGGGTTTTCTCGTGACCCCGGCAAGCCTCCCGGTCTTGACGCGCTTTCCGGTCAGTCTTCTGATAAGGGATGATTTCCCAACGTTCGACCTGCCAGCGAATATAATCTCGTGTGTAACATGCATTGTTGATCCTTTGGTGTATGGGTTCTGAAATGTTGAGTTAGCTGTCAGCGTTTAACTGAGTATCAGTCGTCACACAGATATATAAATTCTGTCAAACGATTTTTTCACAAAAAATCGAGTAAAAATGTAATAGTCAACCCGATGTCATACACATAAGCCTCCTTTTATATTCATCTGGAGATAGCCCATCCAACCCCTGGTGAGGGGCGTCATTGTA
>DAOWIV010000082.1 GCA_030640725.1 Methanosarcinales archaeon
CGGAGGAGTACCCCAATCTGCGGTTTGTTTCGTCTGATCCGGGATATCTCCTGTACGATGAGCCAAGAATGGTGTCCAGACTGATTGAGGCGGCTAAAACGAGGGGAAAGGACAGTTATGCCACTTCTGACTTTGATATCCCGCTTCCGGCAGAAGAGATCCTCCATCTTATTAGACTCGCTGAAGAACAGGGCGCACGTATCCGGGTGGATGTGTGACTTGTGGGGGGATGTGATGTGCTGTACGATGCGAGACGCGGCGGGACAGGGGCAGGATGTGACATAACATGATGATGCAGGATGTGCCCAAATGACGCTACTTGACCGTGCTCGCAGCCACGAGATCACCGAAGAGATCAGATGCGTGGCAGAGGCTGAAGGAATCGATGCCGAAAAACTGCGGCGCCTGGTTGCGGCAGGACGCGTCGTGATCCCGGGCAATATCTGCTCGAGAGCAGCACCCATCGGCATAGGCGAGTGCATGCGCACAAGGATCAATGCCAATGTTGGGACGTCTGCTGATTTCACCAATGTCGCCGATGAGGTCGAAAAGGCGCGTGTTGCGGTCAGATACGGCGCTGATGCTGTGATGGATCTCTCAACGGGACGCGATCCTGACGCTGTGCTGGACGGTGTTCTTGATGCGGTCAGTGCGCCTGTTGGCACGGTCCCGATCTATCGTGCGGTCTGTAGCAGCACGCCGCTGCCAGATGTAACCTCTGACGATCTTTTTAATGCGGTCAGGAGCCATGTAGAGCGCGGCGTGGATTTCATGACGATCCATGCGGGCGTAAACCGGTATGTGATCGACTGCCTCATCGAGAGCGGTCGCATAATGGATGTCGTGAGCCGCGGCGGAGCGCTCACCATCGCATGGATGCAGATTCACGACTCGGAGAACCCGTTTTACGCTGAATACGATTACCTGCTCGAGATCGCCCGCGAGTACGATGTCACGCTCAGCCTTGGCGATGGGATGCGTCCGGGCTGCATCGCGGATGCCAATGACTCTGCGATGTTTGCCGAGGTGATCGCGCTCGGCAGGCTTGTCAAGCGTGCAAGAGCAGCCGGCGTCCAGTGCATGGTCGAGGGTCCGGGGCATGTCCCGATGGATGACATCGAGCACGGGGTGCGCACCATGAAACAGATCTGCGACTTTGCCCCGCTCTACCTGTTAGGTCCGCTTGTCACCGATCTTGCGCCGGGTTATGACCACATCACCGGTGCGATCGGCGGCGCAATCGCGGGCATGTATGGTGCGGATTTCCTCTGCATGGTCACGCCTGCCGAGCATCTTGCGCTCCCGACCAGCGATGACATCCGGGAGGGGACAATCGTCACAAAAATCGCTGCTCACGCAATCGATCTCGTGAAACCGGGCGTGCGCAGTCGTGCGTTTGCACGGGACCGTGCGATGGCGCTTGCACGAAAGCACCTTGACTGGGATGCACAGTTCGAGTGCGCAATCGATGGCGAGCGTGCGAGATCGATTCACGAAGCAAGGCTAAGCAGCGGTGATGCGTGTTCGATGTGCGGGGAACTGTGCGCGATCGAGGTGATGAAGAGGGCGCTGGAAGGGCAGGGGTGAGATTGTCATCCTGTTGCAATCTTTTCTGCTTTTCAAGCACAGTCCGGGCGACGCAGAACAGTTAGGGGAAGCATAACGTTCTAATGAATGGTACGATCTGTATGTTCGCCGCACCATCGCAGTTTCTTCATTTCTTGTACGTTTTTAGCTAACCACAAGATTACACCGATTTCCACGAGATTTCTGTGTTAATCTCATGAAATCTCGTAGTTTTTTCGCCTCAGCTAAACACATACGTTTTTTATAGCATAAGTTCGCAGTTGTAACATAATGGAGATGATGTATTACTAATTGAATATAACAGGAGACACTGCGATATGGACTTCATAGACCAGATAAAAGAATTATCCTGCCAAATGTCTACACAATTAGAGCATGTAGAAACGGAAGAGGCAACAAAGAACGCCCTTATTATGCCATTTATTAATATTTTAGGATACAATGTTTTCAATCCCGCTGAAGTTGTTCCGGAATTCACTTGTGACGTTGGTACAAAGAAAGGGGAAAAAGTTGATTATGCCATAATGAAGGATGGAAATCCGATTATATTATTTGAATGTAAATCTGCAAACTCTGATCTGGAAAAGGAACATGCATCCCAACTTTATAGATATTTTTCAGTTACTGAAGTCCAAGTTGGAGTTCTTACTAATGGAATCGTCTACAAATTTTACAGTGACCTTGAAAAATCGAATAAAATGGATGCAAAGCCGTTTCTTGAGATTGATATGCTTGATATAAGAGAGCCTCTTTTGGAAGAGTTGAAACGTTTTAGAAAAGAGTCGTTTGTGATAGAGGAGATACTATCATCGGCAAGCGAGTTAAAATATACGAAAGAAATAAAAAGAATTCTTGAGGAAGAGCTCAGTTCACCCTCCGAAGAATTTGTTAGATTCTTCACAAAACATGTTTACTCTGGCAAAATGACAAAGCGAGTTAAAGAAGATTTCAAGGATATTACTCATCGTGCTTTCAAACAGTTTGTCAATGAAAAGATAAGCGACAGATTGAAATCGGCATTGGAGCAAGAAGTTGATGGTGCTGCCCAAGAGATCGCTGTATTGGGGGGTGAGAACATTGAAAAGGAAAAAGATGATGGGATTATCACAACAGAAGATGAAATAGAAGGTTTTCACATTGTCCGTGCAATATTGCATGAAACTGTTGACCCCGAAAGAATCGCTTTGAAAGATAGAAAAAGTTATTGCAACGTTCTTTTGGATAATAATGTCAGAAAGCCGATTTGCAGGCTCCATTTCGACAGTAAACAGAAATATGTAGGATTCTTCGATGAAAAGAAAGCGGAAGAAAAGATACAGATAGATAAATTGAGCGATATCTACAAATATACTGAGAAACTCGAAGCAACAATCGGTTATTACGAGGGAAATACCCCATCTGAAGCTCCTCCGGAAAAATCGGTATTGAGTTCTTGATGGAAGTAATGGTTTCGTTCAGGTATGAAGAGAGGTAGAAAATGAAATTTCAGGTTGTGATTGAAGAAGATCCGGAAGATGGTGGGTATGTTGTGCATTGTCCGGCTCTCAAAGGGTGTTGGTCACAGGGAGACACGATAGAAGAAGCGTTGGGGAATATAAAAGAGGCTATTGTCGGATATTTGAAGACATTAAACGATAGAGCGATGCATGATGTTAAAAGCCCCGATAGAGCCCTGATCAAAGAAGTGACGGTGATCTAATACCGTGGACAAACTTCCTCGATGGTCAGGTAGGAAGATAATCCGCGTATTCAAGAAAGCCGGTTGGATTGTGGATCGTATTGAGGGAAGCCATCATATTCTGGTAAAGGAAGGGGCAGAAGAGATTCTATCTGTACCGGTGCATGGAACTAAGCCAATAAAGGTTGGACTACTAAAAGGACTGATAAAAGATGCTGGACTTACAAATGAAGAGTTTCTATGGCTTTGTTATAAAAAGAGGTGGGGGTAGTGGTGCGATCTATAAGTCAGTATATTGGGGATGTGCCGTATTTCAGATGACGTCTCTCAATTAGATATTTTGTGAAATGAACGCTCATTTCAAGATATAAAGCCATATATAATCTTCTTTTTGTCGAGATTTTGAATTGTTAGACCACTCCTTCCATACTGGGTTGCGCGGATGGGGTGTTATATACAAACATCGGGGTAATCCATTTGTTTGCCGGGTCACTTACCCGAACACTCAAGCAACCTCACCCACGCCGCACGCACCCGATTCCTGCGAGAACTGCCTCGACCCTGCTCTCAACTTCATCAGGGTTGTGATC
>DAOWIV010000026.1 GCA_030640725.1 Methanosarcinales archaeon
ATAGCTCACTTCCATTGATGTACCATTTCACATCGACTGTTTGATTGACTACAATGCTGAAGTCCCTTGCATCATTTTCTGTATTGCTGACAGTCGCAGACGATGGTGTGGGTGAGGTGATTTCTGGCGGACCAGCAGCCGTCGCCACCGACGCAAATGCCATCACCATAATCAGTACACTTACTAATTTTATATATCCCTTCATATTATCCTTGCCTCCTGATTTAACGAATGATTTAACTATATATCATCAGTTAATCAAACGTTCAAACTATATAAAACCCACCTATAACCACACAGAACCCCTCGATCAAAATGCCGCCATCCACCACCGCCACCCGCATCCACACCAAACCGGCGGCGAGCTTTTCCGAAAAATCACGAACCGCCCCCTCTCCGGGCGCAGCAAGCGAAGCGGAGTACGCTTTTGTTCATACGACAGCCGCCTGTGGGCGTGCAGGGTGGACCGCAACTTTCCCACCGACGATTGCTCGTAATAGCTCTTTTCCCACTGGTTGTGGGATCTCCCACCCCTCAATTCCGGCAGCTTGCAACCAGAGTTCTATTCCAGTCATAATCTCCTCTAACGCATCTTCCTCACTCCCTCCAAATGCCGAACATCCCGCTAACTCCGGAACTACTGCAATGTACCCGTCATCCTCCTCGCTATAGAAGATCTCTATTGCGTACTTATACATTTTCAGCCCCAAGAATTCTAAACAAGAATCCCACCAGCCACTATAACACCGCCCGCCATCACGCACGTCTACCGAACAATCCGGGAGTATTGTGGGAGTTCGGCACGTTATAGATACTTTGAAAATTCATCTTCATCTACCCTTGCCAATTTTAGAACTCCTTTTAGCGTCCCTATCTTCAGCTCTCTATGCAGGGGGATAACGGTTCCTACCTTTCCCTCCGGAGTCGTTTTTGATAACCTGACATGGCTACCGGTCCTACCACTAATCTTAAACCCCATTTTGTTACAAAAAATTCTAATTACCTTTTCTCCTGAGACTTTCCTAAGTTTTGGCACTGACTGCCACCTCAAATGTTGCCATCAGCGTTTTTCTCTCTTCCTTTAATGGAAACTCATCCAAATAAAGCTCAGTAGCCTCTTTAAGATTGTTTATCGCTTCTTCTATCGTCTTCCCCTGACTGACTGTGCCAACTTCCGGGCACTCTGCTATATACATGTCTTCTTCTTTATGTAACATTGCCATAAAGATCTGCATATTTATTCACCTACTTATAAAAATAATGTTTCCACTAATTTCGCCACAACTCACTGCGGAGTCCTCTGGAGATACACTTCCTCGTACGGCTGGACGACCACAAAGCCATCTCCTCTGAACGCCATCTGTAGCGATTCACCGCTCCCGCGTCCGACAAGCGTCTTTAAGGAGACGTCTGTCTTTATATCCGGGCTTAAGCTTCCGGACCATGCCACCGTGGCATTGGGGTCTGTAAACACGGGTCGGTCCGGCGTCACCTTGAGCGTCAGCGGGTCATAGTGCGTGGTAATGGCAATCATACCGGTCCCTTCAAGTTTCACATTGAAAAGTCCGCCTGCCATGATTCCGGCAACCTTTTTCAGCAGTTTAATGTCCCACTTGATCGATTCCTCGAATGCAAGCAGGTCGTTGCCGTTGACATAAATTGCCTGGTCATCAAGATTGATTATGGAGATCTTCTTGCCCTCATCAGCCAGATACACTTTTCCCGTACCTTCTACCTTTGTCAGACTCACGCCTTCACCGGTAACAGCTTTTTTGACCAGTTTCCCAAGCCCGTGCTCCAGCACGCCCTCACGCGTGAACTTGACGTCGCCGGTGTAGGATACCATTGATCCTTTCTTTGTCCAGACCATGCCGTCAAGATTTAGCTCAAGCAGGCGATCCCGTTCCAGTTCGAACGCACCTTCTCCAAGATCGCGCTGCCCTGTCGCCTCTATGAATTCATCGATTGAATATCGTCCCATCTGTTCTCCTCCGTCGAAGTGGTTCGTGCAAATGCACTGTAACCCGAGTGCACTGTAACTCGGATGTATGTCATTTATAGGGTATAAAGCCGTCGGACGCATCGTAGATATCCGGAAACCCCCGGAGCCTGCGGCACCGCCACAGATATATAACCTCCATCCCAGATAGGTATCCAATGACCAATGATTATGACGTGATCATCATCGGCGCAGGTCCTGCTGGCATGTTTGCAGCCGATGAACTGGCGGGCTCTGATATGCGTGTGCTGGTTATCGATGCCGGGCGGGACATCGGTGACCGCACCTGTCCGATGGATAGAACCAGTATCTGTGCGCACTGCATGCCATGCGGTATTATGTCAGGTGTTGGCGGTGCTGGCACATTCTCGGACGGAACTCTGAACCTGCGACCCGATATAGGCGGCGATCTTGCCTTGCTGACCGGCGACCCTGCGGAAGCATGGAACCTTATCCGCCATGTGGACGAGGTCTTCCTGAAGTACGGAGCGCCCGATGTGCTCAAAGAGCCAAACAAGAGGGCTGTTGAGAGTCTGAAGCGGCGTGCTGCATCGGCAGGGGCGCGTTTCATCAATATATCGCAGCGGCACATCGGATCGAATAACGCGCCCGTCGTCATCGGGAACTTCAAGGACGACCTTGTCAAGAGAGGGATCGAATTTCTGCTGAGCAGCAATGTCACCGACCTGTCCACCGATAACAATACCTGTGGTGGCGTGGTGCTCGAGAATGGTGAGACCATTACAGCGGGTTACGTGATCGCTGCACCGGGCAGGATCGGCGCGAACTGGGTGAACTCAATGGTTGAGACACATGGCATCGCTGCCCGATACGGGAGCATCGACGTCGGCGTGCGTGTCGAGGTCTCTGCAATCATCATGGACCCGATCACGCACATCAACCGCGACCCGAAGTTCCATATCCAGACCAACCGCTACGACGATTTCATCAGGACATTCTGCACAAACGAACACGGCTTCGTCGTCAAAGAAGAGTATCCCGGATTCATAGCCACAAATGGGCATTCTATGACGAACAAACAGTCCGATAATACGAATTTCGCATTCATGGTCAGAATCGCGCTCACACACCCAATCGAGAACACGACCCGGTACGGCGTCTCGATCGCGAAACTTGCGACAACCATCGGAGGCGGAAAGCCGGTGTTGCAGCGTATGGGCGACCTGCGGAGAGGCAGGCGATCGACAGAAGACCGGATCAAGCGAAATCAGGTCCAGAACACGCTCAAGGACGTGACCCCGGGCGACATATCGATGGCGCTTCCTCACAGAATCGTGATGGACATCATCGAGGGGCTTGAGGTGCTAAACAAGATCATACCCGGAGTTGCATCCGATTCAACGCTTCTGTACGCTCCTGAGATCAAATTCTATGCGATGGAAGTCGATGTTGACCGAAACATGGAGACCAGTGTATGCAATCTCTTTGCAGCAGGAGACGGCACCGGACTTTCCCGCGATATCGTCAATGCCGCCGCAACAGGCGTGCTTGCCGCAAGAGGGATCCTGAGGAGCAGGTAGCGTAGGCGATAAGGGGCGGGAGGGGGTTTTCTATTATCGCAGGCTTAACTGGCGTTTTGCAGCAGGATTATTGCTGCTACCGGTATTGCTACAGTGGTGCGGTTGCTGGTAGCTATACTTCGAACCGCCACAGACATGCTTTTTAATGGTATATACACTATAACGTCCAGTCACTCTACGCACCATTTTCATTTACGAAAAAGTATCTCGCCTGCCCCACCCGAAGGGCAGTTTTTACTCGATTTTTTGTGAAAAAATCGTTTTAATCCCATTATCCAAACCTGCCCGTAATATAATCCTCGGTACTCTTCTTTTCCGGCATCTCGAATATCTGCTTTGTCTTCCCGAACTCAACAAGCTCGCCAAGCAGGAAGAACGCGGTGTAATCAGAGACCCGGGCAGCCTGTTGCATGTTGTGCGTCACGATGACGATTGTGTAGTCGCGCTTTAAGTTGCCGATCAGGTCCTCGATCTTTGCGGTCGAGATCGGATCAAGCGCACTACAAGGCTCGTCAAAGAGTATCACCTTCGGCTTTACTGCAAGCGTTCTTGCGATGCAGAGCCGCTGCTGCTGCCCGCCGCTTAAGTCAAGCGCAGACCGGTCCAGCTTGTCATGTATTTCATGCCAGAGCGCAGAAGATTTCAGGGCATCCTCGACGATCCTGTCCAGTTCTTCTTTGTTCCGGGTGCCGTGCAGGCGGGGTCCGTAAGCGATATTGTCATAGATTGACATCGGGAACGGGTTTGGCTTCTGGAAGACCATTCCAATCTTCTTTCGAAGCAGGACTGCATCCACACTCTTATCATAAACATTCCTGCCCTCAAAAAGCAGTTCTCCGGTAACGCGGCAGTCTTTGATCAGGTCGTTCATCCTGTTGATGCACCTGATGAACGTGGACTTGCCACATCCGGACGGTCCGATTATCGCAGTCACCTTATTCTCTGGCATCGTAATTGTTATGTCCTTTAAAGCCTGCATGTCGCCATACCAGAGATTCAAACCTCTGCTCTCGACTTCGATCTTATTTTCTACCATATTGTCTCCCGTAGCGCTTCTGAATCGCGATCGCTGCAAGGTTGATCAGAAGCACCATCGCAAGCAGCACAACCGAACTCCCGTAAGCCATTTGATCAGAGATCCCCTCTGACGCAAGGATGTAGAGATGGTACGGAAGCGCACGCACCGGATCAAAGAGCGACGAGGGCATCAGAAGCGATGATCCGGCTGTAAACATGATGACCGCGGTCTCTCCGATTGCTTTTCCCACCCCCAGTATAACACCGGTCATGATGCCGGGAACCGCGCCCGGGAGCACCACCCTCCACATAGTCTGCCACTTTGTCGCACCGAGTGCGAAGCTTCCCTCACGTATGCCCATCGGCACCGCCTTGATCGACTCCTCTGACACCCTGACGATCCACGGCAGCACCATAAACATCAGCGCAAGCCCGCCTGAGATGATCGAAAAACCAAATCCGAGGTATATCACAAGGAATGCGTATCCGAACAGCCCGATCACGATGGACGGCACGCCCGCAAGACACTCGACACCGAAGGTGATGATACCGGTCATCACACTCTTCGGGGCGTATTCGGCAAGGTATATCGCAGCGCCGATGCCGATCGGGACCGCCGAGAGCATCGCAACCACCATGAGGCAGAATGTTCCGACAATCGCAGGCAGAACGCCACCCTCTGCCCCGCTCAGTCTCGGTGATCCGAGCAGAAAGGAGAGATTCACCACACCGATCCCCCGGATCAGGATATAACCAAGAATGAATGTGAGGATTAGTACGGCTATAGATGCGGATGCCCACAGCATCACCATTGCCGCTTTATTCGAGGTGGCTGGTGAGATTAATGTGCCAGCGGTCATCGTTCTACCCCCATCTTTGATTTGAGTGCTTTGTGTGATATTGCATCCAGCACCGCGACCACGATGAAGAGCACGACCCCGGTCGCAAACAACGCCTGCGCATGATCCCCTGTTGCATAATTCATCTCAAGTGCGATATTTGCAGTCATCGGTCTCACAGGATCGAGTATATCGTAGATCGGAGACGGTAGCATCGAGACATTGCCAGCCACCATCAGGACTGCCATCGTTTCGCCGATCGAGGTAGCCATTGCGAGTATGACTGCGGCAACGATCCCTGACCGTGCGCTTGGCACGATCACCTTTCGTATCGTATACCAGTGTGTTGCGCCGAGTGCAAACGATGCTTCCTTGTAGTCCTTCGGAACAGCCCGGATTGCATCATCCGATACGCTGATGATGCGTGGAAGCGCCATGATCGCAAGAATGATCGAACACGCGAGGATTGAGAAGCCCCAGCCTCCGAAATGGTCCCTGATGAACGGAACCAGCAGCACAAGCCCGACAAACCCGAGGATCACGGATGGGATGCCGACCAGAAGTTCGACCGCGTGTTTGATTATGGACCTTACCCCGGCTGGCGCAATCTCGGCGAGAAATACCGCACATGCGAGCCCGAGCGGTACTGCCAGGACGAGCGATCCTATTGCGACATAGAATGAAGCCACAATCATCGGGAAAATCCCGTACGAGGGTTCTCCTGTCATTGCAATCGGGTTCCATTTCATTCCGAGACCGAAATTGGCAACCCCCACTTTCACGATGACCGGAAGACCTTCTCTTACGAGAAAGATCGTTATCATCGCAACAACCGTAACTGCGGTCGCAGCAGAGACGAATAAAAACGCCTCGATTATCCTCTCGCCGAGTTTTTGGGTCATTGTGGAAATGCATACCTCGTTAGTTTTTTTTATGGGAAACCCCACCGTTCAGGGGCGTGTTACGACTGGTAAAACAGGTTGCGATGTTGGCACATATACCTTATCCCAATAAACCTATAGATTCTATACACACTATATAGGGATCTGCGGGATTTGCAGGATCCGGGCGAATCCCCCTACCTAAGTAATATGGTGGAGACCCATGAAAAATAGGATGGATGGAGGCTACTAAAACGCAGATCTTCAGAATCGATCGTGGAAACTTCGAAAAAACGATCCGGGCGGCTGCCAGAATCATCAGAGATGGCGGAACCGTTGCGTTTCCCACTGAGACTGTGTACGGTCTTGGAGCAGACGCCTTGAATCCTGCTGCTGTCATGAAGATATTTCAGGCAAAGGCGCGCCCTGCCGACAATCCGTTGATCGCCCATGTCTCGTCAAGGGCGCAGATACGTGAGATCGCCAGGGATATCCCTGCATGCGCTTTTGACCTGATGGACGCCTTCATGCCCGGACCGCTCACATTGATCCTGAAACGAAAAGCAATCGTGCCAGATGTCACGACCGGGGGGCTTGATACGATCGCTGTGCGGATGCCTGACCATCCGGTGGCGCTCGGGCTGATCAGGGAATCGGGCACGCCAATTGCAGCACCCAGCGCCAATCTGTCAGGCAGACCAAGCCCGACGACGGCTGCACATGTCGCGGCAGATCTTGCTGGCAGGGTCGATGCGATCATCGATGGCGGGCAGGTCAGGATCGGGGTCGAATCGACGGTGCTTGACTTGACATCACAGACCCCTGCCATACTCAGACCCGGCGGTATCGGGATTAAGGATATCAGAGGGTGCGTGGACGAGGTGAAGGATGCGGGCGGCGCGAGAGACGTGGGGAATGCAAGAGATGTGGCGAGCGCTGGCATGGGGGTGGTAAAGTCCCCAGGGATGAAATATACGCATTACGCCCCTGAAACTCCCGTGATACTGGTCGAAGGCGATCCTGAGAGTGTTGTAACCAGGATATCCAAGTTGATAGCCGAATATCACAAAAAAGGCAGCCGTGTCGGGCTTATGATGACAGAAGAGACTGCGGAACAGGTATCAGGCGACGAAGATCTCATATTATGCCCAAGAGACAATCCGGACGCGTATGCGCACAATCTATTCGGCGGGCTGCGATATCTGGATGGTAGAGATGTGGATGTTATCATAGCTGATGGATCTATACAAAGCGAGGGGGTTGGAGCTGCGGTTCTCAATCGGTTGAGGAAAGCGGCGGGAAGTCGATGATTGGGCGCCGATGGTGGATTTTTTGTACTTACTCGATTATTGTGTGGATATCCACCATAAAACCACAGTTATTGAATGCACAATTTTTTATTTATGAAAAAGTATATCGTAAGCTCCCACCCGGGAGGGTATTCCTTACTCGCAAACTTTTCACAAAAGTTTGATCAAAAACTGACTTCCAACCCGGGAGGGCATTTCTCACCCGATTACGAAAAAGTATATCGTAAGCCCCGCCCGAAGGGCAGTTTTTACTCGATTTTTTGTGAAAAAATCGTTTTTTAGCCGTAACTCATCCGGTTCACCGCCGTAGCCAGCTAATGATCGGGCTACAGTGGGCAGGACCGGAACCGCAACATTATTGCAACACGCCAGAATAATAAAAGAGCGATGGCGCAACTGTTGGATCTATTCGGAAAGAAGGATAGGGAATATAAATCCCGGACCGATGAGTTGCAGCGGCAGATCGATCGATTGAGCGCAGAAAATCAGAAATTGAAGATAAAACTGGATAAAAAGGATGAGAAGACAAAGGACGCGCTCACAAGAAAGCAGGAAGTCGAAGAAATCCTGAACCACACCCAGAAACAAATAACAACACTTGAAAATGAACTTTCAGCACTGAAAGAGGAAGCATCGAAAAATATCGCATTTAGCGGAACGTATTTGTTGAACAAGAAGAGTTTTGAGAGCATCGTGCTTGAATTAAGTTCGATGCGGGCACAACGGGGGGCGCTTCACTCGATCTACTTTAATACGAATGCAAGAGCATCTGATTTTGATTTTAGAGATTTTATCGACGAGAACTGCATATACATGTTTGACCAGATCAAATCGAACCACGGAAAAGTGCTCTTTTATGATGAGAACCACTGCATCTCGCTTGCCATCGTGCCCCCGTTTAAAATAAAGCGTTCGGATTGGATAACCGGAGATGTGCTGGATACAGGTCATCTGAAGACGATGCTGTCGTGCGAGCCGGTCATCTGCGTCGTGTATGCACATGCAGGGAACACGGTCGTTGGAATTGTCGGAAAAGACGATGTCCGCGCCGAGATCGTGCGAACAGGCGTGCAGGCGAAGCATACCAAAGGAGGATGGAGTCAGCGAAGGTTTGAGCGGGGGCGGGATCAGGATATTGAATATCACATAAAAAAGGTGCAGGAAAAGCTCCAATCGATGATTGATTGTGCAGGTGGGGCGGCTGAGATTGATGGCATGAGCGGGAAGACCATCGATGTGGTTATCACTGGCGGGGATCTCCGGCTCGCAAGAGAGATGATCGCAGATACGCTTGATAACGTACCAGTGATCGAGAAAAGGGTTGACGTGGATGGAAATCCTGATGATATCGCGGTTAAGGTGGCGTGGGCTGGCAGATTGTACCGGCTATGACTGGAATATTACAGCAGGAACACTGCCGCACACACAACAGTCGTCCACCCCTCATCTGCGACAGCATCATCCGCGATGCCCGTAATTTCAAGACCATCGTCTCCTGAAAGGGTGCCGTACATCTCTGCTGCAAGGTTGCACGCATATTCAAGCGTTTCATCCTTGCCAATGCCCGTTGTATGGTATTCTGCAAGATACCCGAATCTTTCAGGACTGCCTGGAAGCGCGCATCCGATGGACGCAGAGACCAGCTCTCCGGCAGTGTCCGACGCGTTTCTCGAGAGGACCACGAAAGCGATCTCTCCCGGGTTAAGCTCTACTATCCCGGATTCTTTTGGAATGATCTGGCAGTCTGGTGGCACAATCGAACTAACAATGACCAGATTTAAGTATTCAATCCCGGCATCACGCAGTGCCACTGCAAACGACATCAACTGGTCCGAATGTCTCCCAACTCCATGCGTAAAGAATAATTTTCTTGGAATCAGGTGTTTCGCCATTGTCTGCTGGCGCCTGTCGATATCAGTCATATATATCCAAGCGCATCCTCAATCCTGCCGAGTTCGGGTCCTGTTGTGTCGGCGCCGGCAAGATACCCGGCAGAGTTTGCAAGCAAACCAGAGCCGATCAGCGGAGATCCAAAGTTGACAGTCCCGATATCGACTGGAAGATTGAACACATCCTCGAGAATCGATATTTCGGCATCGCTCACCCTCGGATGAACTAAAACGCCCTTGTTGGTCGCAATCCCTGCCATACCAACCGTCTTCAGCCCGGCGATGGTTGCCCTGCGCACGTCCACCCGCAACGCATCCTCAATCGTCTTCACAGCCCGGTCGGGCAGGTTCGGATGCACGACTGCCGCAGTGTCATTTGCAAGAATGATGTTTCCGACAGCGGTCATCACATCAGGGATTGCTTGCACATTCCCGAGTTCCTGTAGCGATCTGGTTTCCTCTGCATATACATATCTCGAGACCACAAACCCGCTGCAATTTCCACATGCAAGCGAGCCCACAACAAAACTTCCGGCAATCGAGGTCTGCATGACCCGGACGCGCAATGCCTCTTCGATCTGTTCCGCGGTCATACGAGGCGTGCCGATCGGGACCAGTGCGACATTATCAGTCACTGTAGCAAAGACGCCAAGCACGGGACTGCTACCGATCGTAAGTTTCCTGTCCATCACCAACCGCCTCACACATTAGAAAAACTCTTACGGAAATGCATTACCACAGGGGAATCCTCAGGCGAGTTCCGCCTCTACGGCACCGTCTTCGAACCGTATAGCCCGCACCCGGATGCGCCTCGGCGGTTTCTGTGCGCCACGCCTCCAGATCGCCTC
>DAOWIV010000275.1 GCA_030640725.1 Methanosarcinales archaeon
ATTCCGTAGAGTATGCCAATATCCCTACCAACCTTCTTTCCGATCCGCTGATATATCTCAGAATTTACGAACTCAACCTTCTCGTCGATCTCGTCCAGCCTTCTCAGAACCTCATTGTAATCAGCCCTGTCAACGACGACGTGTGGAACGATGATCTGTCCTTCTTTTGCCATACTTAATCACCCCTTCATCCACAGCAACGGTAACAGAACCAGTATGAGGGCGAACAGTATGCCTGCTGCGACACCGAGCGGTGCGCCCGCGGTGAAGCCCGAATCCAGTTTCTGGTTACGTGCGATCAGTTGTGCACGGCGTCGTATGCTCTCAACAGCGGTCTCAAACGGTTCCATGAATGGCTCAACCACCATCGGAGTACCGACTCCATAGATGACTGCCTCTCCGGCTGCTTCTTCCACGGGAGCCTCTTCAGTTGCCTCTTCGGAAACTTCCTCTGCAACAACTTCTTCGGTTTCGACGGTTTCTTCAATCTTTTCCTCTGGCATATCATGCACCTCCTACAAGGAAGCTGAGAGCGCCTTCCGCCATCACCACGAGTCCGAGAAGGATCAGCGTTATCGTAAGACCGATCATGATTCCCTCGATCTTGGCTGCGTAGACACCGGCTGCAAACTTGTTCATGTTGCCTGTGGCAATCGTCACCGTTTCGATCTCTTTGATCCGTGCGCGGATCGTTGCAACTTCTGCTGCCATCGGTCGAAATCCTGCGATCTCTTCTTCGCCGCCGCCTTCCTCCATCTTGACTTCCATCGGTTCAACATCGAGTGCTCCGGGGTCTTTTGCAACGCACGCCTTTATCGCTGCTGATATCTTGCCCTCGTCCTCGGTATCGATTAAGTCAACGACCTCGACGATCTGCTCCTGGAATCTCTTTATCGCGTCATCATCCAGGTTCTGGATGAATGGGATCGCCCCTACAGCTCCTATGATACTTCCGTCCTGGTCAATTCCGCTCTGGTGGAACGCTATTATCGCCTGTCCCGTAATGTGACCCTTGACCTCCATCCCGGTTACGATAAGGAACCTGATATTCGGGTTCGATACGACGTTTGCAACCAGCTTCTCGATTCCGATGTTCTCAGTCTTGGTTGGTCCTGTGATCGATGCTCCTGCCCCGATCGGGAAGTCGCTCAGATGTGATCCGCAAGTGGTGACTGCGACGCAGTCCTCAGGGTTTCCGACCTCAAACTCTCCGGGAAGCGGGGGCCATGGATCACTTGTTGCTACTTTTGCCATTGTTCTAGATCCCTCCTGCGAGTCGTGCCATTGCCACCATGAACGCTATTATGAGTCCGATTACGAGACCGTAGAATAGGTTCGCATACACTCCTGCAATCTTTGAAGTCTCCTCTCGTCCCGGATATGTGTTCAACAGTTCTTTATCAGGTTCGAGCGAGTTCATCAGATCGTCGGCAACGGCTTCGATTATGTCCAGTTGTGCCTGAATCGGAACGAGCGAGAACATAATCAGGTCCTCTCTCTCCTCGGCAACGACTCCTGACATCGGGTCAAGGAGCACGTGATATTCAGGTACTATTCTTGCGACATCCATCTACATCGCCCCCGGTGGAAGTAGTCCTGTTCCGACATAGCCAGCACCTGCGTCGCGCTTCACGAGTTTCACAAATCCCATGAAGGTTACATACCAGATGGCAAGCCCTATGACGGTTGAGATTATTCCCGCGATCGGGTCAATGACCGCGATCGAGCAGACTCCGCCAATCACCATCGCAATCGCGCCGCAAGAGTATGCGTGTACCAGCGTCCGATCCTGAGTCTCATCAGGTCCGAGACTGGCATTGAACGGATGCAGAATGCCGAGCGCACCGAGAATGAAGACTGGTGCGATGTATCCGGTCGCAATAACCTTCTCAGTGATCACCACAAAGTCCATGCTTCCTGCAATCATGACAGAAAGCCCGGTCATTACAAGCACGCCAGCACCTGCAATCTCCATTAAGCACCGTTCCATAACCGGAATGTTTAATTTGATGATCTTGTTTGCGAGCGTTCCAACGATCCACCCGATCGCAACCGCAACCACCAGACCTACGATTGGTCCGATGAAGACTACGTTATACATCTTTCCCAGTGCGAGTCCGAACATCGCTGAGATGAGACCCATACCAAGAGCAAGCATTCCGATCGACGGGACACCTGTACCGATACCGTAACTGCACACCCTGCGCACACCATCAGCGCCCATCTTGGTTGCAAATATCGCACCGATTC
>DAOWIV010000033.1 GCA_030640725.1 Methanosarcinales archaeon
AATGTAATCTCCGTATGTATCACTGGTTGTGTTTGCAACCATTTCCATTGTTGTTTCTTCTGCTGATATAACTTGTGCAAATACTAAAATAAGCAATGCACTCAAGACCAATAAATGATTTTTTTTACCCATAATATTCACCTCGATGATGTCATGTCCGATGTGATCCATGCACACATCTCAAACCGCCTGCAGGATCATGAGCGCATCCAGTGATGTGACGATGCCATCGAAATTCATGTCACCCCTGAGATCTGGTTCACGAGTTCCAACAACTATCTGAAGGGCTATGAGCGCATCTGCTGGTGTGAGGAGATCGTCACCATTGAGATCGCCTTTGAGGTAGCTGCTTATGATAACCGTTGCATTCGTCATCGTCACCACCTCACCAAACCTACCGTATGCGAGCGTCTGCCCTGAGATCGTTGAGGTGCCGGTTAAGCCACTCGGATCGATTGTTGCGTTCACAATCTCAAGCGCATCCGCCGCGCTTCCGAAACTCAACCATACATCGATACCTGTGAGGTCTTCTCCACCGCCCACACCGGTATCTGTGTATCCTGTGAACCATGTGCCGCCCATCGCGGGTGTGTAGTATGCCACAGATATGACGTAATCTCCAGCAGTGAGGTTAGAGAACGTGTAGTTTCCGTTCTCATCCGAGGTCGTATTTGCCAGTGCAGTGATATCTGATTCTGCGGTTGCTGATAGTGGCACGATCAAGAGCGCCATGAACAGAAATACAACCAATAACGGCATCGGTGCGAGTGATCGCACATTTCCTGTAGTTTTCGTGTTGTCGCATCGGGTGTATGCGAAGATTCTCTGATTAACAGCGGTACGGATTTGCTGAACAATAAAATTCTTTGTGTTCATGTGTTATATCTCCATATTGTTTGTTTTAACTTGTATATGGGTGTGATTTACGGACAATCGGTCATGCAGATACGCCTGTAATGTGATATTCCATCAGCGCCTGCACATCACATCCAAAGCATCTACTATAACTTAAATGTTTCTGCCTTGGTGGTTTGTCATGTTTCATGGTGCCAGTGATCATTTTTCGAGATTTTTGAAAGCAGCACCCCTCATCCACCGAAACTTCCTGTTTGCGCCCACAGACATGAATCGACACGTCCGGACAAACACCGCGAATTTACACCAGAAACGATTGCGCAGTTCGTCCGGATGGCAGTATTCAGGGGACCTCGATCCTGCCATCCGGAGAACGCAAGAACCAACAGGCTATCTCCGCTTGAACCGAAGCCCCACAGCGATCAATGCGAGGATTACAATCACCGCGATGATCGCAAGCAGTGGTGCACTCGATGAGGAGGGGGTGGTATTAAACTCCTCAGTCTCCTCCATCTTCTGCCCTTCTACGTAGTCTTCGGATGGATTCGTGTCTTGTGATGACTGTACCGGCTTTGTTACGTCTTCGCCGATTCCGCCTGCTACTGTGGTCGTGTTTGCGTCAGACCGGGATTGTGCCTGCGGTTCTGGCTGCGCGGTCTCGTCAGTCTTGTTGAACCAGCCCGGCGGGTATGTGCCATCACGGCTGCTTGAATCGGATTGTGTTTTTGGTGTTAATGCTGGTTCTGGCGTTGTTCCCGGTGCATCCTGTGGTGGTGGTATGTCCCGCCAGGTTGTATCAGAAATCAGCTCGCGATATGTTTCTGAATATTCAGGCGCATACTCGTGGATGAGACCAGCCATCCACTCGTCATCGAGATCCGGATTTCCACAGGTGTGATGGCAGCAGGCAAGATCGCCGTGTTCGACGACTGATTTCACATATTCAGTGACAAGCGTCTGTGTTACCACCTCTGGGGCGTCCCAGTAGCCCGTGCGGATCATATCGAGCATATCTGCAGTTATAGACTGATATGCATAAGGATTGTTGCTGCTGAAGTGCTCTGCCATGCCCAGTTCGTATTTGTCACCCACATAGACATCATGCGCCTCGCCCCACATTGCATCCGTGACAAGGTCAGGCATTACCACATCCCATATCCCAAGGTCTGTTATAAACTGTGCCATATATCTCGTGCCATCATAACCGTGCTCCATCATGCCCTCGATCCATTTGGGATTGAAGTACCGTGTTCGCAGTTCCCGGTTCATGAAATGGCTCAGCGTCTCAACATCCGGGTCATTTGCATCTCGCAGATTATTGATGTACATGTCAGGTGCATCCCCGGATATACTTTCGATAGCCATGCTCAGCCCACCAAAGTAAGCAGCAACTTCCGGATGATCCAGTACGCCGTAAACATTCGAACTGCGGCTGAAAACGCATACTTCGACCCCGTCAAGATTCTCTTTGAACAGGTCACTTAGATGTTCGCCCCACACATCTTCTCCGTATGCATAACTCATACGATCGATGTAGAGGTTTGCAAGGCTCCCGGTATCGTTCCATGTGTTGCTTGCCGGTATTGCATTCTGAAGTCCGGTGGTGTATGAATCCGGATGTGGTGAAAAGATGCGTGCCATTGAGAGATTGCGTGCATCTTCGCAGGTATAATTTTCAGTCGCCATCAGTGCCGCATAAATCAATTCGGAACTTTCGTTTACATAGTTCGGGTACTCCGTATCGTTCGCCTGCACTGCAAGGCGAACTGCTTTATCGATCAGTTTGATCTTGCTGGAATACATATCCCGATATGCTCCAGAGGTTGTAACGACCACATCTATTCTCGGTCTCAGAAGATCGCTTGAATTTATCAGTTCAACGTCTATCACGCGCCCCTTCGTATTCCAGATCGGCTTTACGCCAAGCAAATACAATATCTCGGATTCCATTGTGCCCTGATGCCTCGATGTCTCTATCGACCAGAGTAAAAACGCTGCCTTCCGCGGGTATTTTCCAGTCTCATTGACACGCTGTGCTAATAACTGGTCGGTCAGCTCTTTTCCGACATCCCACGCTTCTTCAGTTGGTATGAGACGTTCATCGAATGTGCAGAGGTTCCTTCCGGTGGGTAGGGCGTCCGGGTTTCTTACAGGATCGCCATTGGGACATGGTGGAATGTATCTGCCGTCCAGTGCATCCAATATTCTTGGTATTTCGATTGTACACGCGTTTATCCGGTTTGCGTATTCTACTGCAAGAACAAGGTCGCTTGTCACACCATCCGATACCGATCCCAGAAGATCGTTTTGTGCAGCATCCGGATTTGAGCCATTGAGCAGAACTTCGGTTAGCAGCATCGTTGTGATTCCGTTCGATGAATTTATCGCAGAAACATTGTTCGTAAACTCATCTCCAAGCATCGCTTCCACCAGTGCAACCAGACTGTCGCCGGCTGGCGGCTCGCTCAGGGTGTGCGGACCATACGGCATGTATTCGGTCTTCAACTCCTGTAAATAGCTGCTCAACCGGACAAGGAATCCTTCGAATTCCGTATCGTTGCTCCCGGTTACATTGAGATCGACTCTCATATCCCGGTCAAGACTTAAATTCTGGCATTCTGCAATTATGTTGTTTTTATATTTTTCTTTCACTGGTTCGCTTACAGCTTGATTATACAGGCTTATTTTTTGCTGTAAAGTCGATAAATTTCCGTACAATCCGGATGGAACGATTGTTGGCGTCATAAAATCAACAATGAGCATATTCGCCCTTCGTCGGTCAAATATACCCTCTGCATCCATCGGCAGTACGTGAATCAACGGCATATCCTGAAGGAGAGTAGCACCCCAATCATGCGCTGATAGACCGCACTCTTTGCCAGGCATCATCCCTATGCCCGTAAATATTGCAAAGATCGCATCCGCATCGAATTCCTTGTTCAGCCAGAGATAGAATGCAAGGCACTGGTGGGTTGGCGGTACTGAGCCGTTGTGATACATGACAGACTCGTTCTGGAGCCATCCCCATGTGGGATCAGGTGCAAGCAACACATTACCAAACTGAATCTTTGGGATAACCAGATACTCATCCGTGTTATTCGTCCAGACCATGATCTCGCCGGGTGGGGGTCCCCATCGCTCAGTCATTTCACTCTGCTCATCGTCGGGAAGTTCACCGAACCACGTGAGATATTCGCTCTTTGGTACCAGTATCACATTTCCCTGATCTACCCTCTTATCCAATGCTCCGGGTGCCCACGTCCCAAAATTACTTCCCTGATGCATCATTAAATCAGTAAGCCCGGTTTTGTTCGGCAGTGGTTCGCTTCCAAGATCATACCCTCGATCAGCCATCGCAGCCAGCAGGTTCGTAAGGCTTGCTTGAGTGTCAAGATAATAATCGATATCCGAGCCAACATTTGCCTTACCGCCACCCGCACTGTAATATGGTATCACGATATTCTTATCCGAATTATTCATGCGGTGTAATCTCGTCCATGAAATTGTTCGGTCGGTCAGCCAATCGATCTGGTAGTCGATCGGTTTGTTGTATTCGATTTCAGTTACCGGATCAATTGCCTTTCCACTGATGACAATCGGCTCGATTATACCGTCCAGTTCTGCAATAGCTACCTGATATGTTTGTATCGGGGGAATGCCATGCGGACCTGCTTCCCATTCTTCCTGGCTCATACTGTAGAATAACCGAATCCCATTTAGTACGGTAACATTCAACCTTTGTAAATCAGCTATACCCTTCGATGCGTTTTTATAATGAAGCGGGCTCCCCCGAGATATGATGATGACACTATCCACAACCGGCTCACCATTTTCCACCAGATATTCAATAGAATCCGGATCCTTGTACGCATACGTTGATACAACGACATTCGCATTTCTCGATTCAAATGACTCAATTAACGCATCAAGCAGTGCAGAATCTCGCTCCATGCGTTTGTAACTGGTGGTTATGATGCCTACAGTCGGATTTGATCGATCGTACCTGCCAGCAGAATCATACCAGCTCAGGTAGTCTGTTGTATTCGTGAATATCTCTGGCGCATAAGGGTGGTATATCCCATAAACTGGTCTTGATACCGGTGGCAATATCTCTGCACCGGTATTACAGAATTTAACCCCCATGAATGTGACAAGACGTTTAAAGTTTTCTTCTGATGGGTATTCCAGATATACTTCAATATCTGAGTACTCCGGGTCCGAGAGGTTAACATTGTGCAGATTGTGTGCCTGTACAGTGGAGCCGATCGCGATAACGTACGCACCATTGTTTTTGGCGCCATTTACCGCTTCAGTTAATTTCCCGACTACTGCTGAATCAAGGTCTCGCAGGAGTACCGCGTTTTGGTCAGCCAGACTGAAATTCAGATCGACATCTGAGCGTCCGAATCTGGTTGTTACGTTTATCACATCTCGGATGGAAGGGTCATCAGACACCTTGTCCATGAGAGTTATCGCACACGGTCGGGATAATACAAAACAAATTTTTGGTCTCGTGTCGTCCGGTGGATCTATCGCGGTTGTGTTTCCGTAAAACTTGTTGTCCATGTATGTGATCAGATTCCCGATGTTCTCATCACCGCCGTAGACCCAATATTTTGTGATATTCACGTCATCCACATTTCCGATGCTGATGTTTGTGGATAGATTGTATGCGATGATGCGGGTACTTCTGTTTATCGTGCTGTTTATCCACGAAATAGTATCATCATCAAGTGCCGCTAAGAAGAGAACGCTTTCATTGCTGAAATTCAAGATATTCGTCTGGGTTGCGTTGTAGATGTTGATCCCAACTGAAACATTCCATGATGCATTCTCAAGCGATGCGCGGTTTTCATCTGTTCCGAGAACGAAGGTTATCTCGTTTCCGGATGCAGTTCCAGTGATGGCAAGCACGAGGATCGTTATCGCCAGTAGTGTCAGTATTCTGTTTCCTTTGTTTGTCATATTATGCCTCCATATTGTTTGTTTTAGCTTGTATGTGTTTGATGTGCGGATGATTTGTAACGCCAATGAGATTTGGATATACTATTTCATATGCATCTGTCCGACATATCCAAACCAATTTACTCTAACTTAAACTTTTCTGCCTTAGTAGTTTGTCGTGTTTCATGTAGCTTACGATCATTTGCAAGATTTTTGAGAGCAGCATCCCTCATGCCACCGAAACTTCCCATGTGCGCTCACAGACACGAATCGACACGCCCGGACAAACGGCGCGAATTTACGCCAAGAACGATTGCGCAGTTCGTCCGGATGGCAGTATTCCGGGGACCTCGATCCTGCCATCCGGAGAACACAAGAACCAGAAGACTATCTCCGTTTGAACCTTAACCCGATCCCGATCAGCGCAAGGATTATGATCACCGCGAGGATCGCAAGCAGGGGTGCGCCAGAGACGGCAACCCCGGTCATAAACTCCTCTGATGTTTTGACCTCCATCTCGTGCCCTTCAACGTAGTCATCGGATGGATTTGACTCGCTGGATGATTTCACAGGCTTTGTAACGTCTTCGCCGATCCCACCCGCTACTGTGGTGTCGTTTGCATCGGACTGCGATTTAGCCTGCCGTGTTGTCTCTTCATCCTTGTCAAGCCATCCTGGCGGGTATGTGCCATCATGGCTGCGAGTTGAATCGGGCTTATCTTCCTGTGCCGGCGTACTTTCAGGTGGTTTCACGTCCCGCTTTGTTGCAGCCGACATCGTTTCACAATACCGTTCATTATCTTCAGGAGTTAGGTACGTGGAGATGAGTCCTGGTATGTACTCGTCATCAAGAACCGGATTTCCGCATGTGTGATGGCAGCAGGTGACACCGTGCTCCCGCACCGATTCAACATACTCGGAAATCAACGTCTTCCTGACCTCGTCCGGCGGACTCCATCGCCCCTTACGCATCGATTCGATCATTCTGCCGAGCATGGACTGGTATGCGTAAGGATTACTCTCCTTGGCAGCCGCACCGATGTCGATACTGTACTGCTCTTTGTATGCGTCACCAATGTACACATCATACACCTGCTGCCACATCGTACCAGTGATAATATCGGGACACGTAGCCTCCCAGCCCCAGAGATACTCCAGAAACTTACTCATCTCCCTCATACCTGCATAGCCCTCGCCCAGCATCCCCTTAATCCATTCCGGATTTAAATACCTGGTCCGGAGTTCCTTGTGGATCACCTCATGCAACGATGACACGGTCGGGGCGCGGTCCGGATCACGATTGTCGGTTACATATATGTTATCGCTGTTAAAATCCACTCCTGTGACTGCTTTGTATGCACTTGCAATCCCGCCCACGTACTGGAAGACATCATCGTTGTCGATGAATCCATACAGGTTCGAGTTGGTGTTATGCACAATCGCATCGATCTGTGCAATATTAAGCTCGAAAACATACTCGCCCGGGATTCCCCAGACAAGGTCGCCATAGATGTGATGCATCCTGCTTTTGTAAACGTTTCCGATATCAGTGTTATTATCCCATGTCCCACTTGCAGCGACCACAGAATCAAGATTCGGTCCGTAAGTACCGGGGGCTTCAAGGAATATCCGTGACACCGAGAGATAGGTCGCATTCTCTTCGAGTGCGGCTTTGGTATAATCCTCATCCTTGTTCAACTTATCGAATATTTCACGGGTGTTGTTTTTGACATAGTTACCATCGCACCCTTCGTCCTGCTCCGGGGTGGCATTCTCAGCAAGCCTGATCGCACGGTCGATGAGCTTTAATTTCTCCGGAAACAGATCACGATGCAGCCCTGACGGCACCACCATGACATCGATTCTCGGACGCTTAAGATCGCTTCCATTGATCAGTTCGACGTCGATCACC
>DAOWIV010000284.1 GCA_030640725.1 Methanosarcinales archaeon
ACATACTCAAGCAGCCACGTCAGGAGCCCAACCGGGCACACGAGATAGCAGAACGGGCGATACACAAATATTGATGCGACCAGCACCGCCCCGACCAGAACTGCCAGCACCAGCTCGAAATGCCAGTCAAATAGCTCGAACGGATTCAGGATGTTCTGGTATGTGTAAAGATCGCTTCCTGTGGCGAGAACCATAATTAAACTAATAACAAATATCGAAATCCGGATGCCATTTGAGATCTTGAATGGCAGCTTGATCTTCTTTCCAAATGGTTCCGGAATTCTGTTTACGATCTCTTGCAGTGCCCCAAACGGGCAGACCCATCCGCAGAACAGTTTCGCTCCGATGACTGACAAGCCGCCGATGAAGGTGAGCATCGTAGCTTTCTTAAGCGTGATCGCACCGCCAGTTACGAGAGCCGTTATTGGGTCCACCACTGCCCGCAACGGGCTTGGCTGGTGCATGATCACCAGCACCCCGAAGAGCACAAAGACGACGCACATCAGGAGTGCCCGGATGTTTCGATTTATTTTGGTTGTTCTCAGGATGATAAGTCCTGCTAATGCAACAAGTCCCCCGAGAATAAATTTTAGCGATAATATCTCAGTTGCGATGGATGCTATGTCTGTATTTCTGCCACCACCCGTACCGTCCCCTCCACCTTCCCCCTCTGCCAGAACCGGTGCACAGGTGAGCATAATAGACAGAACGATACAGACGACTAATATATGGATAGACTTTTGTTTCATATTCAACCCCTATTACATACCTTGATTCGGTGTTTAAAAGATTTTTGATCCTTAAAAAATAAAAAACGATTTTTTCACAAAAAATCGAGTAAAAACTGCCCTTCGGGTGGGGATGGCGATATACTTTTTCGTAAATGGAAATGGTGCGTAGAGTGACTGGACGCTATAGTGCATATACCATAAAAAAGAGTGCGTGGATATTTCACGCACACAGCACAGCTTATCGATTACGCCCTTTACCCTGTCCGCCATTACCGCGACCGCTTCCATCTCGCGACCGCTCATAATCGTCGTCCTGTCCGTTCGGGATGCCGTCACCGTCAGAGTCCTTGCCGTTTATGCCGGTGTTGTCGCAGACACCATCGCCATCCTCGTCGACAAAGTTGCCACTGCCGCCGCATCCACCGCGTCCACGTCCGCAGTCGCCAAGATTGTCACATACACCATCGCCGTCTTCATCCACGAATCCCGGGCGGTCGCCGATGTTGTCACAGACACCGTCGCTGTCAGCATCCACGTATTGGGCACCGCCCTGACCGTACTGGGCGGCAACAACTCCCGCGGAGAGCGCGACCAGTGCAACGATCAGGATTCCAGTCATTGTTCTTGTTTTCATTGTTGTTTTCACCTTGTTCGAGTTTAGCCCATTTGGGCAATACTCAATTAGTGGGTTCGATATATATAATTATTCCCAAATTATATCCAAATCTCACCCGAATCGTGCCCAAATTCATTCCGAACTGAGGTACAGCAGCACCAAAAGCGCCATAAATTCGAGTATGTCCGGTATCACGTCAAGCGGTCCGAGTACGCACATCCGACGCCCGCCCGCAGCATGCATGCATGGAGTCGATGTGACCGCATGTAAGAGCAAAAGAAACGCAAATATCATCAAACCCAGCGTGAACTTCGATTTGATCTGTGCGTAACTTCGAATATAAATAGCAAGCAATATTACCAGCAGCACCACATTTGCCGTGGTCATCACCGTCTTGGCATTCATTATAAATACAGGATCATACATGAATATTTGCATATTATCACCGCTTCACTTGAATTTATTCCCAATTTTCTCCCAAATCTCTTCGAAGAGTGCGTAATTATCTTCCATGGTCTGGGAGAGGAAATACATCGCGCCATAGCCATTTCCGGTGGATGTGACCACGTTGTTCTCGGAAAGAACCTTGAGATGGTGTCTTATTGTCTTGTAGTCCAATTCCAGCACTTCTGACAACTGATTGGCATTGTACGGGCGGTCGTGCAGTGTCTTGATCATTCTTGCACGGTTCACTCCGCCTCTTGTGCCTGCGATCAGCCACCAGAGCACGCGCTTCATGGTATTGATTTGGTGTACATGTCTTATATCTTGAGTCTGACGAATTGCCAGCTCACGCGATTTGTAGCCAGATTTCGGAGTTGCTGTTGGTTCAATCCCCGCGTCATCCGGAATAACAAGTCACGCGGCGAACAATGATCGTTAATACAGGTGCCTGTGAGAATTGGTATTCATGGATCAGCAGGTAGCAGCCGGGGCAGAAGCCGTGATCGAGCGCAGCGGCGATCTGGTCATCAAGCGGCGGGTACCAAAGAACTACAGGCTCCCCGATCTTGACACACGGATCAGAGCCTCAAGAACCCGAATTGAGGCGAAACTCATATCAGAAGCACGCAGATGCGGAGTTCCGACGCCGATCATCCATGATGTCGATATCATGGATTACACGATCACGATGGAGTTTATCGCTGGGCAGCCGCTGAAGAACGTGCTGGATCTGCGGATGAGCGAGCGTGTCGGCGAGCTTGTCGGCAGGTTGCATGGCTGCGGGATCATTCACGGCGATCTCACGACCTCAAATTTGATTTTGCACGATGGCGATGAACGGATATATTTCATTGATTTTGGGCTTGGCTACTTCGAAAAGAGCGTGGAAGCGCAGGGCGTCGATGTGCATGTCCTCTTCCAGACGTTTGTGAGCACACACGGCGATCCGGGACTTGAGGATGCGTTTTCGGCAGGATACCGGCGGACGTTTGCAGAAGCTGATCAGGTGCTTGCTCGTGTGCGCGAGATCGAGGCGCGGGGGAGGTATCTGTGATTACATCTGTTATATCCGCACGCCAGTCTTCTTAAACTCTTTTTCGCTGAACAAAATAATATAATCAGAGATGCCCGTAGCCCGCGAGATCTCCTGCGCGATGTGTTCACATTCCTCTTTTGTGCGGGCATGAACCATTGTGTACAGGTTATAATCCCAGTCCGGGCATCTTGCGCGCTCGTAACAGTGCGAAACCTCATCAAATCCCGCCATTATAGCCCCTGCCCCCTCGATGCGCTCATCAGGGACATTCCAGACACACATCGCATTTGCAACGATACCAAGTGCGCGATGCCCGATCGACGCCCCGAACCTGCGGAGGATACCCCGGTCGATCATCGAACCGATCCTCCTGACGGCGTCTTCCTCTGAAATGTCCAGTTCGAGTGCAATTTTTTTGAAAGGCTCCGGAACAAGCTTAATTCCGTTTTGCGTGAGTTTTATCAGTTGCATATCAATAACATTCATGATTACACCCTGAACCTTACGCCAATCTTGAACATCCGCTCAACCGGGAGATCGAGAAACGGGTAGCCCGTTTTTTTGATTTCGCTCAATATCTCAAGCAATCGCGATTTGCTCCGTGCAGATACTGTGAACCACAAATTGTACGTACCCGGGCGCAGATAATTGTGCGACACCTCGTCAAAGCCGTTGATCTGCATGGCAACCTTACCGATCTCGTGCTCTGGCACCCGCATCGCGATGAGCGTGCTAAATCCCCCGATTTTTCTTGTGTCGATGATCGGACCGATTCTCCGTATGGCGCCAAGTTCTGTGAGTTTCTTGAGGTGGCTAATGACCGCCTCTTCAGATACGCCGATCTGTTCTCCAAGTGTACGAAAAGGGCGGGAATCCAGCGGGAAGTCCAGCTGAACCATATTTATCAGTTGTCTGTCGATATCATCGAGTTCTTTTTGGTCTATCATCGTGAAATCGATCCATTATTGTGAAATGCCTTCATACGACGTCGGTATGCGCCATATCGATCTTCCGGTGAGAATCTGGCTGGACGCGGGTTTACGGTGGCAGAACCACACACAGGACAAGTTTCTTCCAGTGTATATCTGTTACACTGAGTACATTTAAGGATTTTCGATTTCATAACATCCTGTCGGTATTTTACGCCTTTGCAGGCTCTTCGTGCCGGTGGAATGTGCCGGTTCCGTTGCAATGCTGTATCTCATCTATCGCACGCTCTGCAGCACCTTTCAGCACCTTCTCTGCCAGTTTGTAGTCCGGTGCGGTGACCTGCAGGCGATATCGTGGAGCGCCCACATAGCGGACGGTGAGCGTGATATCGTCGCCCTCATCGACCGCAGCCGCTGCAAGTGATGCTTTGATCCGATCCACGCCATCGGGTTCGGGACACATCAGATCCACGAAACCAGTAATATTGACAAAAGGAACCTTCACGTTCTCGTTTGCAACCTTGGCGATCTGGCTTGCGTGTTCCTTCGCAATGCCGGCGTCATCCAGCACCGATGCGCCAGAGATCACAACCTCCTCAAAAGCGTTGTACAGACCGCCGAACGAATCGATCAGCTTGTCTGCGATCTGATGCCTCGTGTCATCATCCTCGATTGCGAAGTTGAGCCATTTCTCTGCACGGATTTCGATTTTCCATTCCTGGATCTTCTCTCTCCGCTGATGCTCGTTCACATCCTTGTACGACATATCGATGTGACCGCGCTGCGGGTTCACAGCAAGCACCTTGCACACGATCTTCTGCCCTTCGCGTACATAATCCCTGATGTACTTCACCCACCCGGCAGCCACCTCAGAGATATGGATCATACCCTCCTTTGCACCGTATTCGTCCAGTTCTGCAAATACGCCAAAATCCATCACCTTCGTGACGGTGCACACGACCAGATCACCTGATTTTGGCCAGTCTCGCATAATAATCACTCCAGAACTTCAAGGATCGGGGCAAGTATCTTAGCTCTGCCACCCTTTGGCTCTACAAGTGCTCGCCCGCAGACTATGCATTTCACGTGAGTGCTCGCGCTTCCGAAGACAACCTGTTCGTTTTCGCAGTCCGTGCACTTGACCCGCAGAAACCTGCTCTTCGGGGCAGGTGTTATATTTTCATTGCTTTTCGCCATAACTATTCCACCAGTTCGAATTTGGATGCTCTGAAACACTTTCTCACATGCGCCTTGCTGCATTCGGTGCACCGGTACCTGAGATGAACCTTTTTGGTCGGCTTGTCGCCACCAGGGACTTTTGAGAACTTTCCACTGTTCCCGATACCGCTCTGTCGCTTCTTCTGCCGCGCGATTCTGGTCATGGATGATGCTTTTGCCGGTTTCACCCGCTCCACCTTGTGTGTGGTGTGCTTGTTGCAGTACGGGCAATGCGTTCGAAATTGTGCTGGCATTTTCATTGACGTTTTCACCTTTGATCTGACTTATTTTATGAGATAATAAGGGTATCTCTGTTTCCACGGTGCCCGGGCTATGAGGTTCTGGCTTGCTACCGCTCGTTGCCATTGTCCGGTGCGTTATAGCTACTACTGGTATGAAAGCGCCCGGGAAAACAATGGTGCTTATCCAAGCTCTCTTGACCGTCGGGTTGCAGCAATCACCGCCGACATCATCCCCGCGCGGACTCCCTGCTCTTCAAGCGCACGCAAACCCTGAATCGTTGTGCCGGCTGGCGACGTGACCATGTCCTTTAGCGCGCCCGGATGCTCCCCGGTCTCAAGAACCATGGCAGCAGCGCCAAGCACGGTCTGTGCGGCAAGTGTGGTAGCGACGTCTCTCGGGAGCCCTTCGTGCACCCCGCCGTCAGAGAGCGCCTCAATGATCTGGAACACAAACGCAGGTCCGCTCCCGGATAGCCCGGTGACGGCGTCCATCATCGACTCAGGCACAGTAACAACTCTCCCGACTGACCCGAATATCGTGCGTGTGGTCTCGATATCCGATTCCGTGGCATTGCCGCCTGCACAGATCGCAGATATCGCCTGTCTGACTGTGCAGGCGATATTTGGCATCACCCTGGCCAGATGCGTTCCGTCTGGCAGGTTTTCCTCGATTGTCTTGATAGGAGTTCCTGCCGCAACAGAGATGACCAGATGCTCGCCTGTGATCTTCTTGTTGATCGATTGCAGAACCTTGCTGATGATCCGGGGCTTTACAGCAAGAATTATGGCGTCCACATTATCCACGGTGTCGATGTTGTCCACGGATACATTGATCCCGAGTTCGGAATGCAACATCTGCAGATGTTTGCTGTCCACGTCGCTTGCGAAAATCCGGTCGCTCCGGGTGAGATTTGCAGCAAGCACGCCTCTGATCAGCGCTTCGCCGATCATGCCCGCACCAATAAAACCTATATTCATATTCATGCCTCTTTCGTTCTGCCAGTCGTTGTTCTGCCAGTTGTGCATCTGCTGTAGTAAAAAGTTTCGGTGCAGTTTACGGTTTGGGCAAAGGCACGGTCAAGATCATGATATGCCACCAGCGTAACTCACAGGGGGTAGCCATGCCGCAATCACTGGCGATTTTAATGGGTGGCATAACACGATTAAGCTAATATTTATTACTAAAACTAACATCCGAACACATCATAACAGTTGACCACAGCACCATTGCTCGAAAGGTTTATAATATCCCTTCTGATAGTAATCCGCAACCATTCGACCAAAGGAAGGTCACGACCTAATCGTTACGGATGGGTCACAACCAATAAAACAAACATAGGAGGAATTGAATGGAACCCGCAATGGGTATGGGCATTGTAGCCCTCATGGGTGCGGCAGCCACGGTAGCAGGATGCAGCGAGGACCTCGAATCGGATATGGGATCGCAGAGTAATCCGAATTCGCAGGTTCAGCTGGCTGCGCAGGTTGGCTATCCGCACAGAATATTTAACAAAGCTATTTCTGGTGAACCACCATCAAACGCGATGTACTGTGCCGTAGGCGCAGGCGTTGCCATGGTTTTGATGAGCGAGTCAGTGATGAGTGCATCGCCTTTGATTGCAATCGCAATCGGCGCATTCATTGCTGCGCTCTTAAACGGCGTCTTCTCAGCGACATCATATCTGGGAAGGAGCGCAAGTCAGACACGGTTCAACCAGTACGTGTACCTTGATGTATTGCGTAACCAGATCCTTTCGCTGATGGGGCACGCATACATAACGACGTTCTGCATCGTCGGTCTGTCGTACGTTATGTGGGAACAGACCCTGATCGGACATCCGTTCCCGTTCCCGGTGATTGCACTGATCTGGGGACTCTGTGTCGGTGCGATCGGATCATCCACAGGTGACGTACACTACGGTGCGGAGAGAGAGTTCCAGGACTTCAAGTTTGGGTCCGGACTGAACGCTTCTGATTCCGGAAACATCACCCGGTTTGCAGAGGCAGGAATCAGGTCATCGATGGACAACGCATGGTTCTGTTCGAAGTTCGGAGGACCTGTAACAGGCGTTGCTTTCGGGATGGTAGTATTCCTTGACAACTGGCGATCAACAGCATTTTCAGGCTGGACTGCCGTTGTCGTGGGAGTAGTGATCGTTCTTGTGCTGGTCCTCTACAACCGGAAGGTTGAGACCTACGCCAGGAAGAAATACGGACCATTTCCAGAATATGCAGGAGATATAGCAGCATGACTGATATTGTAACAATGCTTACGCTGAACTGGCAATCGATCATCGGGATCATCATCGGCGGTCTCTGTATCGCAGTCGGTGTTCACTTCGTTCCGGTAGGCGGCGCTCCTGCCGCTATGGCGCAGGCAACCGGTATCGGAACAGGAACCGTGCAGCTCGCTGCTGGTTCAGGACTTACAGGACTTCTTGCTGCAGGATATATGTACATGACCCTGTCAGCAGCAGGTGAACCGGGCATATCACAGATCATCCTGATCTGCGCAACTGGCGCTGTTGGTGCGATGATCATGATCACGGTAACGATGCTTGTCGGAAACTGGGTCTACATCTATGGTGTGGGCGTACCGCCGGCATCAG
>DAOWIV010000125.1 GCA_030640725.1 Methanosarcinales archaeon
CAAGTACCGGACAGAGACCGAGTACAAGCACAAATACCGGGTTGTCCTTGATGATACCTCTGATTATCTCTCCTACAAAGGATTTCTTTGCCATTTACGAGACCTCCTCTTGCATCTTTCCAATTATTTCGAGAACTCCGGCGGTGACATATCCGGATGATATCGTTGCGCCTGATATGCCATCGATCTCTCCGCCGTCACTCGTAAGCGCAAGCCCGTCCGGACCAACTCCTGCGAACTGTGCGGTGAACTCCGGCTGTTTCTGGACCTTGTCACCGATTCCGGGCGTCTCTTTCTGCGAGACCACAACGACTCCGGTAACAACGAAATTGGGGTCCACCCCGACTGCGAGCGTTAACATATCCTGCATACCCTGAACCTCGACCATTGCCCCGTAGCCGATCAGGTCGCTACCGCTGTATGCCTCGTAGCAGATTTCTCCGCCACCGACCAGCTTGAACTTGGTAGCATCGGGAACAACGCCCATCTCGAGCAGTTGCTTGTCAGGACCGCCTGCCGCTTCTGCCAGCTTCGCAAGCTGTTCCTGTGTGACTCCAAACGTCGCTGTCAGGATCACAGATGCAACAACTGCAACGATCGTCAGCTTGATTAATATTGATACTGTGGAATCTTTCGTTTCTGCCATTTTATTTCCCTCCGATCGGCTTTGGTATGGTGTTTCTGTCGATGAACGGACTGAAGACGTTCATCAGGAGTACCGCAAAACACATCCCTGTGAAGTAGGCATCGAAGTGGAGCTGGATCAGTATCAGCAGTGCCAGCACAATCCCGTAGACGAGCCTGCCTTTCTTTGTCACAGGCGATGTGATCGGGTCTGCCGCAAGGAAGAGGAGTCCTAAGAAGTAGCCGCCGGTCAGGACATACGGAAGCTGCCAGCCCTTCCCACTGATCAATACCAGAAGCATCAGGAGGATAGTGGCACTGATTGCCACCCGCCGGTCCACATACCGCTTGTAGAGAACAAATGCGCCGCCAAGCAAGACCAGCGCAGGCGATGCCTCGACAAGCCTGCCAGCACCGGTCTCAATTAAGAGGTCAGAGAAACTACTGAGATTCGGCGTTGATTGTGCCCCCATCAACGTGGGCCACGCAGCAAGCAGAAACGCAAATCCGATCAGCGCAGGGTGGAATATGAGTGTTCCTGTGCCGCCGAAGATGTACTTTGCCACCGCGATCGCAAAGACGGCTCCGATGATCGGAACCCAGATCGGAACGCTCGGCGGCATGAGAAGCGCAAGCAGCAAGCCGATCAACACAGCATTCCCATCACCGATCGTGATCGGCTGGGATGCTGCTTTATAGATTATAATTTCAGTGACAACCGCAGCAATCACAGTTGCAAGAATGACCTTTATCGCAGGAAACCCGAAGAGATAAACCGCCGCAATAGACACTGGTATCAGTGCAGCGACTGTTCCCCACATCACGCTCTTCACGCTTTCCCTGCTCTTCACATGTGGTAATGGTGATATTGTGTAGGTCATGCTTCCACCTCCCCGGTCTCTATCTCCATCTCCATCTCAGCCACACCATGCTTACCATATCGGATTATCTGCACGAGCGGGAGCTTGGACGGGCAGACGTACGCACACATCCCGCATTCCACGCAGTCGCCTATGTAGAGTTCCGCACACTTGTCGAACTGGGCGCTGTCGGCATACCCGTAGAGCAGATGCGGCATCAGACCGATCGGACACTCGTCCACACACCACGCACAGTTGATGCATGGCGCAGGCGGTTCACGGTTGATATCGCTCTCGGTCTGCACCAAGATGCCTGTGGTCGTCTTGATTACGGGAACCTCGTCGCTGTACTGCGCCACGCCCGATATCGCACCGTTCATGACAATCTTAACAGGCGTGCCACTGCAACCGCCACACGCATCGATCACATGCTTAATCGGTGTTCCGATATTGGCAAGAACATTGCCTGGAGAGCGCACCGCGCCAGTGACAGTGATCGTTTTCTTGATCATTGGCATACCGTCGTGCACCACATCATACAGTGCCTTCATCGAAGCGATGCTGCTTATAAGAACGCCCCGGTCCTCTGGAGTGCTACCGCGTGGTACTTTCTTTCTTGCAAACTTCTTGGCAAGCGTGTTCTCGGTACCTGCCGGATAGTACGTCGGCGTTGCGACGATCTTGATGTCACTGTCCGGTATCGTCTCGGTTCGCATGACATGCAGCGCTTCTGAGTCGAGTTCGATAACGATGATCGCTTTCTTAGCACCGGATGATTTTATCAATGCTCTCAGCCCGTCTACAATCTCGGAAGGATGATTGAGCATGAGCGCAGCGTTTGATGATAGATCCCCTGTATTCGTTCCGTTGATGATGATTGTGTCAATATCTGCCTTTTTGTACACTGTCGGTAGCCCATTCGGTTCGACGATTCCTGCGTCCCTGACAATGCGACTCATTTTACTCGCCGACAAATCCGCTGGCTTAAAATCCTTTTTTTCCCCATCGTGTGTCTTGATCACCACGCTGAGAACATTCTTGCCAGCAGGATGTGGCAGTTCGGAGATAGCAGTCACTTCTCCGGAAACGCTTGAATGTATCATGGACGTACCATCGCCAATTAGTTGACCGACAGAAACAATATCACCAACACATACTACGGGATTGCACACCTCGCCAGCGTGCTGCTGTAAAGGAATAGTCACCTGCTCAGGTGTCTTCATGGTTGCAATCTTCAATGCGGATGCCTCCTATGTTTCGAGTTATTGATACGCGTGTCAGTATATAAGTATTGTTCTCATCAGGGCAGTCCCCTCCGCGGGGGTGCCTGATCAAACACCATGTTACACATACGTTTCAACCGGAAATTACAAAAAACGACGCGGAATTTTGGTATAACGCCGCCAAAAACATGGACTCGGCGGGAATTGAACCCGCGGCCTCAACGTTGCGAACGTTGCGATCTTCCCCTGATCTACGAGCCCTTGTTACTTATTTGTGCCTTTGCGCGAACGCCTACAATAAGCCAACCTCAACTACCTGCACGCTCTCAACGTCCGACACCTGTGCAAACGCATGTTCAACGCCTTCGGTTCCACCCTCGACATCGCCGACAACGATCGTTACCATCAGGGCGACAAGCCCAAATGCGATCGGCTCTTCTACAATTCCTCTCAGCCGGATACCTTCCGGCACCGCCGCCGTGAGATTCCCTTTGAGTGTTTCGAGGTTAACGTCCACGTCACTCGGCATAACCTTGATTAATGCTGCTACATCTCCCATTCTTCGCACCTCATGGACCAGTAAACCCGCATGTGGGGCAGACATAAGCATTGCTCTGTTTTCTACATGAAACGCACCTGCCGAGGGTCGTTTCGCATGACGGGCACGGAAACTGCGTGTATCCGGACATGACCAGATGCGCACCGCATGATGTGCAGTATTTTGTAGCGATTGTTGCTGTCATCGTTTAATCGTTTTTGCGCGAGCATCATTTAAGCATTGTGATGTCGAACCTACATGAGGTGATACTGTGCGGTCAATTGAATCTGTGGAAGAAGGGTCGCTGGCACAGCGATCATTGCTATCGCAGTTGCCCCTACCACTACCACTGCCCCGGCTACTGCCGCCACTGGTGCTACTATTGCTATTGCTGGCATCGCTGACCGCAGGATGCATCGCCCCTGAAGAGCAGTCAGATAACCAGATATCAGTCATCGTCAGCATACTCCCCCAGAAGGAGTTTGTAGAGCGCATCGGGGAGGAGAAGGTCTCTGTCACGGTCATGATACCGCCCGGGGCAAGCCCTGCCACTTATGAGCCGGGTCCGGGTCAGCTGAAGGATGTCAGCCGTGCGGAACTGTATGTCAGAATAGGACACATCCCGTTTGAGAAAGCGTGGATGGGCGAGATTGCCGCAGCCAATCCTGATATGAAGATCCTTGACTCGTCAGAAGGCATCGAAATCATCAAAAACGACCCGCATATCTGGCTTTCGCCAGCGCTGGTCAGGATACAGGTAGAACATATAGCAGGTTCGCTGATTGAGATTGATCCTGACAATGAGGACTACTATACCCGGAATAAGGAATCATATCTCAGGGATCTGGACGATCTTGATGCGGACATCAGGAAAAACCTTTCCGGGATAAGTAACCGGAAATTCATGATATTCCATCCGTCGTGGGGCTATTTTGCAAGAGAATACGGGCTGGAACAGATACCGATCGAGGTTGAAGGCAAGGAGCCGAGCGCGTCAGACCTCATGCGGCTTGTCGAGACCGCAAAAGCAGATAATATCACGGTTGTGTTTGCAGCGCCCCAGTTCAACCCTGAGAGCGCCCGCGTCATCGCAGAGGAGATCGGTGGCACGGTCGTATCCATCGATCCACTTGCAGAGGACTGCGCGGCAAATATGCGCGCGGTCTCAGGGACGCTTGGTAGATATATGACATCGTGACGCCGGACATAACCAGAGACGTGAGATATAGGAGATGAGAGCATAGTTAAAGAAGTTGTCAGTCTGAGGAACGTGTCGGTGCACTATAGAGACCTGCCTGTGCTGGAGGATGTCTCTCTCTCGATATACCAGCACGACTTCCTTGGCATCATAGGACCGAACGGAGGCGGGAAGACCACGCTCTTAAAGGTCATACTCGGACTGGTGAAACCTGACAGCGGAGAAGTCAGAGTTTTTGGAGGAGATCCGTTGCAGAACAGGAGATATATCGGGTACGTCCCCCAGCACAGTCTCTTTGACCCGAACTTTCCGATCAGCGTCCGGGACGTGGTGTTGACAGGGCGCGCGAGGCAGGCGCTCTTCAGGCGGTACACTGACCATGACAAAAAACTGGCTCGCAGCGCGCTTGAGATGGTGGGGATGCTCCCGCTCAAAGAGAGGCAGATCGGCAGACTGTCAGGAGGGCAGCAGCAGCGGGTCTTTATCGCAAGAGCGCTTGCAGCAGAACCCGGAGTGCTCCTGCTTGATGAGCCTGCAGCCGGCATCGATGCGTGTGCGCAGACCGAGTTTTATGAACTGCTCGGAAGACTGAAGCAGAGGATGGCGATTGTGATGGTCTCACATGACATCACAGCAGTCTCGGTGCATGTGAGTAAGATCGCATGTCTCAACCAGAGACTGTTCTACCACGACTCAAAGGAGTTGATGGCAGAGGATCTGGAAGCGGCATACCAGTGCCCGGTAGAATTGATCGCGCACGGCATCCCG
>DAOWIV010000025.1 GCA_030640725.1 Methanosarcinales archaeon
ACTTCGGAGACGGACACGACGCTTTCGCGCGTATGGGGGTCGGGTTTGAATCGGATGATCAAAAGGATTTTGTGGGACGGGTGTATGCACCGAGACGAGACAGTATAACGTGAAAACGTGAACCCGACCAAAAGTAATATATAGCCCCTATAGCACAACATACATTAGTGAGTAAGTCCACCCGAAAGGATGATGGTGCTTTGAGTTGAGTTGCGTCACACATGCGTCACACCTGCATCATGTCATGACATGCACACCACGGCATGTGGCATGATGGTTATAATCGAAGGAGATGTGAATACATGCGCAGTAAGGAGAATAGTTTGAACATAACATGGCAGGCTCAACGGCGTCCAAAAATGGATGTGTACATGGGACGAGTAGGGTAGGGTTCACTACTTCCACATTTCGTGCGTGATAATACATTTGTTTTTGACCATCTCGAAATATTTAGGGTCATGTTGATTGTAGCACCGGTATACCGCACCGCAAACAAAATCAACGGCTTGCAAACATGGTTCTTGGCGAGAATCTATGTGGGCGATATTCAGCACCTTCAGCCCATCCAGTATCTCTGTAATATTCCATCCAAGATATTTATCGAAATTCTCTCTATGCTTTTTGCTGAATTGCCGATCCACAATAAGATCTATTTTTAGATCGGACGACTCGAGAAGGAATTTATCCAATAAAATCCTGCATATATACGCATAAAATTCATTCCTCTTCTCCCGAAGTTCTGGATATACGCGCGCCTTCTCGACATGAACATATCCAAGCTCGACGTTCTTAGAGCTGATGATGTCCAATATGCCAATTTTCACACTATCTGGCGCTTTATTAAACTTGAATTCTCCAAATTTACGATTTTTTTTGGATGGTGCTTTTCTTATTTTTCTCCTATATCTTTTCAGCGCATTTTCAATCGTTTTTGGTTCGCGTGTCGCTAAAACTGCGATTACATAATGTTTTGAAGATTGCCTATTGAAACCAAGATCGCCACTTTCGTCAAGATAGATATACAAAGGTAATCACTGATGTTGGGATTGCTTCGAAGTAATTTATACTTTATTCAAACGATGATTAATTGAATGCAAACAGACACTAACAACATTCGCCCCACCTCATCTGCGCTTACACCAACACACCAACGCGACCTCCACCCTCGGATGCCTCGCAATTCATGCGGGTTTGTTCACTCCCCATAACCATCAGCCAGTCAGCGCCGCCTCGACCGCCTTCTTGTGGATCTCTGCCGATCTGTGGATTCCGCCGCGTGTGCCACGCACGGCACGGCACGGGTACTGCTCCGCGAGCAACCCTGCTTTTGCCGGGGCGTCCGCGACCGGTGTGCCGGGTAACTGCGATGCCACCCACCAGCTTGCGCCGCATGGACTGCCTCTTATAACGCCGACGTCTGACACGAGCCCACCCTTCACAGATATCCTGAAGACCGGCATTCCAAGAGCCGATGTGAATTCGTCGATCACCCGATCGTGGCACGGCACGAGCGAGCAGCATATCTCGTCAGCGTGGATATGTATCTGGTATGTTGATGCGATCCTCTGGAGTTCTGATGTGTCGCTTCCGGATACGATGATCGCACCTGCTCCCGATTCTGCCGCACACTCGGCAAAGGCGGGCGTGAGGTCAGGATGCAGGGCAAAGATGATGACCAGATCTGACGTTAGCGCCTGCGCCGCGTCCAGGGTGTATGGCGCAGTATCCTCGATGAAATCCGGGAGATCTACCGGGACCGTGACCTCTGTCACCTCAAAGCCAGTCTTTTCTTGAATCGTCCGGATTGCACGCTTCCCGTACTTGCCTCTGGTGACTACCGTGACTGAGATCGTTGCGGACGGGGTCTTTGTAGGGGGATTCATCACGGATGATTTGTCTGGCACATCCGAATAACCTTTTGTGCGCATTTAACTCCCCTGTTCACGTTCACCGGTCTTTATCCAGCAACATCTGTTCGCACCGCTTCAGATCCTGAACCGTGTTCACATTCAGCGCAACCTCGATGTCAGGAAGAATCAGGTTAAAATCGGGCTGCTCCTCATCGATTAATCTGCCATCAAGGATATTGATGCCACACGGGACGATCAACTCGCCATTACGATTGAACACCGCAGTCGGACGCTGTCCGATCTCTGTACAGACATGAAGCGGGGTATGAACCGAAAGCGCAGGCTCTTCTCGCTGGTCGTATGTCGAAACAACCCGGTCAATCAGTTCAGGCGTGACAAGCGGAAGATCAGACATGACCACGAGCACAGGCGCCCTGATGTCAGCCGCCTGTATCCCGTAAACCATATCGCCGACATAACCGAGACCGGGCGCAGGGAGAACCTCGACATCCTCACGCGCCGCCAGATACGCCCGGGTCTCTGGCACGCTTGGCGACGTCACGACAAAGATGCGCTCGATTGACGTGCTGCGCTTGAGCGTATCGATCATATAATCGATGAGCGGCATCCCGCGGAGTTTGACCATCGGCTTCTCGCCGCTCCACCCGTCCGTAAAAAACCTGCTTCCAACGCCGCCAGCCATCACCACCGCATGCATTCCCCGGGTCACCTCCCACCCTTTTCGCACTCGCTGACGCGGTTAAAGAGATCGACGTGGTATTTCACCTGGCAACAGTGTTCGATCTGGGACGTCACCACGTACGCCTCCTCAAGGATCATTCCAACGGCGATTGTGCCGTGCCCGCGTATGATCACGCCTTTATGCTCACGCAGGAGCGGGGCAGCGTTCTCTGCGAGGTCGGAGGTGCCGATGCCGCCTGTCACGACCGGAATCTCGTGCAGAAAGTATACGCCCTCGCTATCGACAGGCACGATCGGCGAGTCCGCGATCAAGGACTCGATCACCGCATAGGGGCAGTGCGCATGTATGATCGCAAGCGCCGATGTATTCTGGTATATGGCACGGTGCACGATCGTTTCGGACGATGCGATCAGGTCCATGCTCGAGGAGCTGCCGATCCCGACCTCGACCACCGCGTCCTGATCAATCTCATCAAGCGCTGATCCGCTGCGGGTGATCAGCATTGTATCTCCGGTGCGGATGCTGATATTGCCGAAATGCGATTCGACAAGCCCGTATTCTACAAGTTTCTTTCCGAATCGTGAGATCTCTTGCCACATGGTTACCGGGTTATCCTATCCTCGCATCTTCCGTTGTATTAATGACAAAACCATGTGGTGTATGAATAAAACAGTTTCCTCGAAACCCGAAACAGTTTTCAAATTCCCTCCGTGCAACTTAAAATCGACCTTAACAGTTTCCTTCATATCAGTCTTGCCCCACCAAAATCAATTCCACTCCTCCCCACACTGCCAAACTCGGAAAGCACCGACTCGATCGTGCCGGTCGTACTGCTGGCATCGTCCGCACCGCGTCTATCCGGGAGATCGACCGCAAAGACCGCATCGCCGAGCATCGCCTGGCTTGCCATGCCGCCTGCCGCCTCGACCGCCTGCACCGCATCAGACACGGCATCGCTCATCAGCCCGGTTTCAACGGCGAACCGCTTTGACTGGTGCATAAAATTCTCAAACGTTGGTTTCTTCAATAATTCGCGCAGCGAGTCCCGCCCAACAGGGTTGACCCGGTTAGCAGTGCTCTCGTCTTCGAGCAGTTCTTTTGTCGAGATCTTATCGAAGACTACCCAGAACACGTTCCTTTCACCGGTGTATATCCGGTTCAGCCGCGCTGATGCGCCTGCTGTGCGCCTGATGACGACGCCCCCGAGCGACTGCGCCACAACATCGCCAAGCCCGGTCATGTTCTTGACCTCAGCGATGTGAGCGACCCGGGTCAGTTGACCGGCGGTCAGGTTGAGCTGCAGAGCGTGGTTGAGTGCAAGCGCTGTGCCGAGCGCATATGCGCCGCTTGCCCCGAAGCCTGCGCCGATTGGAATATCAGATCTACTCATGACCGAGCACGGGAGCGGGGCCAGTCTCGAGATCACGGACCGCACGACAGGGATGCCACATGGCATATTGTCGTGACCGGAAGCGATGGCGCTGGTAACGACCCCGGACCGGAGGGTCACCCCGCAACCAAGCGAACCCATCAGAGCCGGGTTCTCGTGCTCGCAGATCACAAAGAAACCTGTGATATGGGCTGGTGCAAATGCGCTTGCTGACCTGGGATTGTGTATGGACATGATCTTCTTATATCGTATGTATGCAGTATGCATGAATTGAGGGGACACTGGCTTCTCGCCGCGCTGCACCTGTATATGCCGCGGGATTCAGGCGAACAATTGGGGGTTTCACGCGGGTTATCCGGCACATACGGAACATGTATTGACCTCATACGGAGTTTTTAAACATATCTTATGTACACACAAGATAATTCTTAATCGGTGCCATCTGTGCAAATCTGTGTCTAATATGGTTTTTAGACACCGATTTACACCGATTTTATCCACAATTTACCGGGAGAATCTACCGCGTAAGTATATTTCAACGAAATAACACTCAAAAAATCGACCAAAAAGTTTATATTAAATATAGACTATATGATTTACCGGTATGGCACTCATCATTCAAAGCAAACGCGATACAACAAAGTTCCAGATTCTTGTAGAGATTGCGGCGCATCAGCCAAATGTGCGCCAGAGCGAGATTGCTCATACGCTTGGAGTTACGCCGCAGGCAGTCTCTGAATACCTCAAGGAGCTGGCGAATCAAGGTTTCGTGTACAGCGACGGGCGTGTCAGGTACAAAGTGACTGCAAGAGGGATTGAATGGATAACCGAGAACGCGCTTGCACTTAAACGATATACCGGGTTCATACTTGACGAGGTTGTCAGCCAGGTTACGGTCTGGACTGCAATCGCCGATGAACCGTTGCAGGCAGGCACCAGCGTCTTTCTGTATATGCATGACGGATTGCTATACGCATCCACAACACACGAAGCGAGCGCGACAGGTGAGATCCTCGCTGATGTGCCCATGGGCAAAGACGTGGGCGTTACCAATATGAAAGGGATCATCGAGCTTCCGGCTGTGAAAATCACGATCGGGAAGGTGCCAAAGATTAATCGCGGGGGTTCTGCTGCCGTCAATTACCCGCGGCTCAAAAAACTTACAGAGGGCAATAAATTGATCGTCGCGGTGGGCGTGGAGGCATTAATATCTCTTAAAAATATCGGGATCGATGCAGATGTCATGTTCGGTGCAAAGGAGGCGGTGATTGAAGCGGCGTGGCATGGCATGTCACCTTTTGTGGTTTCAGTAGACGATGAACTGCCTTCGCTGCTCAGACGGCTGGACGCCGAGGGCCTGGAATATGAGTTGCACGAACTGAAGATGAGCTAAAGTGCATGTAGCCTCACCTCATGTGTTCGAACGGACAGAACTCGTTTAAAGGGGCAGATTCCACTGAACGGACAAAAACCGGGTCGGCTCTTATCTCTCCCAACTATTATTGCTCCGATTACGAGACCGCCCGCCGTGATCACAATGAGCCGGATCCACGGTATACCGAAGCCAGAGCATACCATTCACCTCCAGTAACCGGACGACACCTGCAATCACCAGCATACCCGCCGTGAATACCGGAAATCCGAATTTTTCAGACATGATTTTGTAGTTGTACCATTCTTCGCCTTCAAGATTAAGACATACTGAATGGTTTTACAGCACCTCGATCCTCTCACTCCTCTGGATTACTGCAAAATTACTGTAATGCACAGCCCCCCGGTGAGGGGAGTGCTGCGCGCCCACGCGAACGGACTTTTTTTAGTGGTCGTGGTAACTATGACATATTACTAATTCCTTATATACTTATCGGTTGGGGCGGCTTCGGGACGAAATTCACGCACAACCCTACCTGCGCCAGTGTGGCACCACATCACCCAGGATCTCAGGCTATCTCGCCAAAATGTCATGCCCCACAAGCTTCGAGCCTGCGTATCGGCGATGATGCGAGAATCGAGGTAAAATCCGCCATTGAATTTTAAATAATCCGGTGGCTAAAGACAGATAAACGGTGTTTGCCGGTTTGGTGCATCCTTTTCAAGAGCTGATGCGTACGACCCAATAATACGCAAATCAGGTGCGTCTGATGAATCCATTGTGATCGATTGTCGGTTTAATATCTTCTACCGGCACACCATCAGGTACATTTTTAGTCTTTCAAACCGCACCAGCAACCAACAAGCCATCGAGGGAGACAAAACACATGGAGAACACTGAAATTGCGGACGATGCCGCAGACAGACACCTCACCTACCAGAAAGCTGGCGCAGACACCGCAAAGGTAGATATTGCACTAAAACGAATCATAAAACTCGTCAAAACGACCTTCGAGTTCAGAGACACTGTAGGTAAGCCCACGCTCCCGATAGGGCATTTTTCAGGAGTTATCGACATAGGAGATGGCAGATCGCTGGCAGTCAAGACCGATGGCGTCGGAACGAAGGTCTTTATCGCGCAACTCATGGAAAAATACGACACAGTCGGCATCGATTGCGTCGCCATGAATGTCAATGACATCCTGTGCGTCGGCGCAGAACCGGTGTCGATGGTTGACTACATCGCAATTCAGGACCCGGATCCCGACATTCTCGAGGAGATCGTAAAAGGTCTGGTCGAAGGGTGCCGGCGCGCGGATGTGACACTTTCTGGCGGGGAAATCGCAATTATGCCGGAGATGATCAAAGGAAAACGAGAGAACCGGGGTTTTGATCTGGTTGGGATGGGTGTCGGCACGGTTTCAACCGATAAGATCATCACAGGGGATAAAATCGAGGAAGGTGACATAATACTCGGTCTGGCAAGCTCAGGGATCCACAGCAACGGGATGACGCTTGCAAGGAGAGCTTTGCTGGATAACACGGGATTTGATGTGGATAAGCAGATCGACGGGCTTGATAAGTCGCTTGGTGAAGAGTTGCTCGAACCGACAAAGATCTACGTCAGGGAGGTCCGGGAGATGCTTGATCAGGGTCTGGATCTCAGGTCGCTTGCCCACATAACTGGCGACGGGTTTCTGAACCTCGGACGAGTCAGCGTAAATCATGGATTCAGGATCGATAGCTTGCCAGACGTGCCGCAGGTCTTCGGGCTGATCCAAAAATACGGACCCGTGAGCGAAGAAGAGATGTACCAGGTTTACAACATGGGAATTGGATTCTGCATTGTTCTTCCGGAGGATGAGGTTGATCATGCGATGCGGATTGCGGAAAAGCATGATGCGGGCTGTTATGAGATCGGACGCATGTTTAAAGACCCTGACAAGACTGTAATTCTTGAACAGCCGCGTCTAAGAAGCGATGGCAAGCGGTTTGTGAGCTATTAGATCAGGTGATGGGTGATGTGGCATATCCAGAAGTTGTGCAGGGACACTCTGGTTCGCGTGAAAAATCGTGGGTGGTGGGCAAGGGTAATGGATCCGGTCACAACCCCCACATCTCAAACGCAATCACCGGCTGATCCAGCCCGAAATTCAGTATAACCCCGGGGTGTACCTCCCCAAAGACGCCTGCACACTTGCCACCAACGACAATCTCTGCCCGTCTGCCCTCGATGAACGCGGGATCATCCGAATCGGCGATCTCATACACAACCCCGCGTTCGTGCATCACGGTGTCCACCGCTGATCTAATCTCGCTGAAGTTTGCACGTGGATCGATTGCGACCGCTGCAAGATGCACTTTGTTATGCCCGCCAGCGATTACATCGCCCACCTCAAATATCTGCTGCGGCAGTTCCCGGTGCTGGTTGAGCGAGAGGATCTCGAGCAGGTTCGGCAGGATCGTGGTTCGCAGCATCGTCTGCTCCTGGCTGATCGGGTGCATGACATGAGTTGCGCTTGTGCGTGGTCTCTGCATCCTGTCGAAATGCACCGCCTCACTGGTCAGCGCAAACGGCATCACTTCATAGAAGCTCAAGCCCACCATGATCTCACGAAGAGCTGATTTCATGCGTGAAACCGGATGTTCCTCCCCGATTGTCATCGTCTCTGGCAGCGCAGGCACGATCCGCTCGTAGCCGTACCCAATGGCGATATCCTCGAAGATGTCATAATCATGCATAATATCTGCGCGGTACGCCGGTACCATCACTTTGATCGTGTCATCTGACCCTGACCCCGGGACTGCACCAAAACGCATTCTTTGGAGGTGCCTTGCGATCTCGTCACGGCTCAGATCAAAACCGAGCAGGGCGACTGCCTCCGTTCGGGAGATGGTGCGGATCGCAGGATCGAGATCCGGTGTTGTATACCCGCCATCGTCATCCGGCATGCATACCTGCACAGACTCAATTCTTCCGCCGCGTTCTGCAAGTGCTGTAACCACAATGTTTAATGCGACAAACACAGCTCTGCCCGTGCCGGTGACTTCGATGAACAGATTTCTCGTGTCGTCTTCTACGCGAGTTAATGTCCCATTGATGATCGGCGGGAAAGATAGCACGTTTTCGTTTGAATCAATGATCAGTGGGTATTTATCGAATTTGTCAGCGAGATGTGCGAATTTAACGCCTTTCGGATGCTTTTTAAGTATATCCGCCATCGACATCGGGGTATCGAAATCGAGCGGAACGAATTCATAGGATGGCTCTGCCGCGATGTACCTGAACGGCGGTGCCACGCGATCAAGGTCGTGCACACCGATCGACACCTTTGCACGGTTGCGCCCGAGTCCCCAGTGGAGATCCTCCTGCAGGTTCATCAGTGATTCTATGGAGTATGAGGTAAATTCAAGGTCTTTTATCACCGCACATGCAAGAAACGGGCGTATCTTTCCGATTTCGTGATCGAACGTGATACTGATGTCTGATTTTGAGACCTCGTACGTTGGGAGTCCGGTCTCGATATCAAGAAACCCGCGCATAGCCCGAGCCACACCCTCGACGCTGTACAGGTCAGGGCGGTCAGGGAAGAACTCGATATCGATATGGTCTTCCTCCACACGCTCGATGTCAGCACCGATCATCGGGATGCGTTTGATGATTGCTTCCCTGTCAGCACCGATCAGATCTTCAAGGTCATCGTAATGCAGTGTGATTACCGGCATGGTAGTGAGTTTAAGCGTGGCTATAATTAAGGATTAGGATTAATCGGGAGCATCGAAGGATCAGATGGCGTAGCCCAGTTCCTGCGCAGCACGCTCATTCTCCATCTTGATAGTGAGCATCGACAGATACAATAATGTGTATGCAAATATATTAATCAGCAGAGTGTATATGATGATCGGGCTCTCGATGCCGCCGCCTTCGCTGGTCAGGTCGGGATGGACCTGCAATGACCAGATCTTGATTGAGAGATAACTCATCGGCACAGCGGTGAATGCGATAATCCCAAAGACTGCTGAAGTGCGTGCACGGTTATCAGAGTCAATCGAGCGGCGCAGCAGCACGTAAGCCACATACAACAGGAACAGGATGAGTTGAAGTGTTAAACGCGGGCTCCATTCCCAGTATATTCCCCATGCACCCTTTGCCCAGAACATGCCGCTTAAAAGGTTCAGCGAACAGAACAGAACCCCGATCTCTGCGGAGGCGGCTGCAAACACGTCCCATTTCAGATTAGAGGTCTGGAGATACCTGATGCTCGCGATGAACACCACAAAGAACGCCACATAAGAGACCCATGCGAGCGGGACATGGAAGTAGAAGATCCGGTAACTCTGCAGGAGGTTTTGCCACTCTGCATCCGTGTGCAGGGGCGGGCGCTCCGGGGTGATCGCCGGACTCGTGAATGCCATGTAGGTAGCCGCGATAAGAGCTACGACGGTCAGCAGATAGAGTATCTTGATGTTGTTTTTACTCATATTGCGGATCATAAATAAACCATCCATTCAGCCATCGAGTACTCAAACCCATCCATCAACTCAAAATCGACCTCCCCGAGCGGTA
>DAOWIV010000300.1 GCA_030640725.1 Methanosarcinales archaeon
AAATAGTCCGGTATCAAATGGATATAGAGTTTGCCAGACTCGCTCGACCTCGACCCCGTCTTTCTGAGAAACATCTCCATACTACACGGAGCGCACATCGGAAGTTGTTCAGGCTTTGATTTCCCGATACGAACCCGGTTTGAAAAACTTGCGTAGTATATCGACCCATCTTCCATCGATTTCTTTGTGCGCACAGTCCCGCGATTGCACAGAGTGCAGATCTTCCCGGATCCGGAATATTCTTTGAAGGTGTCACTCATCTTTGATTCGGGTAACATGAACATATCGCCATCGATTGATACGATATCGCATAAATATTCTATTAATTCAAATTTAACAGGATCTATTGCCGAATCATCGATGCTTGACCACGTATCGTGCGTTTTCAATTTTGATAGAATATCGTCAGTCATATATTCTACTGCTTGCTTTCCATCGAGATTCTTGAACAAAATCCCGTCTACTTCCCGACACAGGTATTCATTCGCAATCGCGTACGAATATTCCCATTTGCCACCGCTCGTCAGGAGTTTTGGAGTTGTTGCGGCAATATCAAGCAACGTCTTTTTGAGAGTGTCGGATACGGCGAAGATATTACAGGTCTCTTCCAGAGGGTTGTCACCTGTGAGTTTTGGAACAATCGTATGTGCTATGGTGGATATTATACGAGATATGGCAACCATCTTCCGTGTTTCGTCCAACTCTTGCTCGACAACCTCACTGACCTTTTCAATCGATTTTTTCATGGACGAAGTGATCTTCCCCTCGCCAAAGCTGTCTGCAACACCTTTACGTATTGTAGCTGCCACAACCCGTTCCGCACCAGAGTAAATAAAATCCTTATCTAAAATCTTGTAATGTCCTAAATTCCCTATAAATTGAATATTATCTTTAATTAGATCCGGATCGTTGAACATCGGATGCGATTTTCTGATGTTCTCGATGACGCGTCCTGACAGTTCTTCCATCAAATTTTCATTCAGTTCTATACGCCCGGTACCTTTCGGAGCGATGTAGACACACCCATCGTCATATATTAATAAAATTTTATAGCCACTATCTTTCAAATAATCCGCTATTGTTTTATTTATAAAATTCGTGAGAATCCCCTTGACATCATCCAGACTGTGGTACCTCAGTTCATAATCCCTGAGTACCGGATCATCACTCAAAACCTTGATTGTGCGCGTTCCGCAGGCGTTGCTCAGCGATTCTGAACTCGCGAAAGCATCTGCAATACGTACCCGCCTCACATTTCTACTGAAGTTCAAGGTGAGATGTGCAGTCATAGAATTGTCGGTTATGTGCGTCGCTCGCGCAGAGCACCAGTGATCTTCGGCTGTGAGATTCGGGGCAATAGCCTGGATATATGCATCCTCGACGATCTGTTCAACATCACGAATCGGGATATCAAATTCCTTTGACCGGTCCGACCCATCATACAGTTTGTGGATGTCGTGTGAAACAAAGAGTGCGACAACCTCACGCAGCCGATCTTCATCGTACGGGTCACCAATCTCTCTGAATACTGAATTAAGCTGAATCAGGAAGAACACTCCGTTTCTTACATGATTTAACATTGATTGGTCTGTTTTACCGTATTCTACCGACTTTGCTGGCTTCGTGTCCCACCCCATGTCTATCAATCGTGCATCAACTCGCGCATAATCCTTAAAAACGTTATATTCAGGAGAATCGGGAATTAAATCACCATCTGGGAGGTCGAAGAAAGTCTCACACATTTCTTCTTCTGATTCAGATCCCTGACCGCTATTATTCTGCTGAGTCATGTTGATCGTTTCCGGCATATCCCGATACATGTCCAGTGTTGTATTTATCTTGTTCATCTCCTCACCTCGCGCACCTCTGCTCCCATCTTCACCCGCACCCACCCGCACCCTCGCCCCACGCTGCTCCCGACCCCGCTGTACTCTGCAAACATCGCAAGCGCAACCACAGCATTCCTGACATCCTGTGGCGCATCCCGCACAAATCGGTATGCACACTTGCCAGTGAACCCCTGCTTGAATATCGGTCTCGGATGTCCCCGTTTCGCATCATAAACAGTATTAACCATTACGCTGTGAGTATCATAAGATTTTGCGTCCGGCTTCTCAGCAAGATAACGCGCAAACTCGTCCCGTGAAACGCTCATCTTAAGCTCCTCCGGGCAGGCATGGTTCCACTTCGAAAGAAGCGAATTAAAGACCGCAACCCGGTGAGGAAACATCTCGGTCACGCTGCTGTTCCCGTACTGGATGCACGCAGGCGACATGAACACAAACTCTATCGCCCCTCCGTCATATCGTGAAACCGCCACCATCAACTCCTCAAACGTAAGTGTACTGCTCGTAACCTCTTCAATCCGCAGATGCCCCGCCTCAAGATCAATATCCATACCCTCAAGGATCAGCGGCTGGATCAATGACTGGAATATCTCAATCTCGGCTGGATCAGTGATCCCAATGTGAAACCGGTACGTCTGCCTCGAATAGAGCATCTTGTTCCCGGGACGCTTCGCCGCCCTGCCAAACGTTCCGGAAAGCCCGCTTACCGCAATCGCCCCAATCTCCGAATCGTGAACACGCCCACTCGCCTCCGGATTGGATGAGCGCATAACCGCAAGCAGTGCCGAGTAAAGCTGGTAACCGGTGCTGCTCGGTACCTCAAAATCGCTGGTCGGTCTGACCGTGAGCATCATCTGCTGCATGAATATGTGAACGTGCTCATCCCATATAAATCTATCGTTATTCCGCAATACTTGCATTAAACTGAAATTAAATCGCTATATTTGCACGAGTGCGCATCAATACTCCTGCAACCGAGCCGCCACCAACCACTACCACCCAACCTCACTGCCCCTCCTCCACAAACCGCACAACCGCCCGCTCAAATTCCACCACGTCCGAAAGCTCCGACTGGATCATCTCAAGAACAACAGCATTATCAACATCCCCGTACCTATGCACCAGCAGATTCCGAAAACCAGCCATATCCCCAAGTCTCTCGGCAAGATCTTTCTCAATCACACCTTTCTCCCCGAGCAGATGAAACATCCCCCGGTACTCCTCTGCCCTGCCCATGCCCTTAACTGCTATGATATGACTGGCAATGTCGATGCAACACTCGGTGATCTCAAGAAGCGAGTATTTCGCAGCCTGCACATCCCTGTAACTGCCAAGAAACTCCTCAGAATCAGTATATCCAAATTCATCAAGAAACTCGAGGTTCCGATCGATAATATCCAATTTTGACTCGATCACATCCCGATCAATCTCCATAAATCAACCGCCTCCTGCGCTCTCTATCATACTCCCTTAAAAATGGCTTAAAATCAAGATACTCCTTCAAAACACCCGTCTCAAACTCCACCCGCTTCTTCTCGTCCCGCACAAACACGAGTATGCCATATCGCAGAACCTGATTCAGGAACCTGACCGGTCGCCGGTTCAGCACACGCAGATCAACAACCCTTGCAAGACGGCACCTCGATTGCATCTCACCAGCCATCCGCACCCCGTACCGGTAATCAGGAGCGGCATCGTCTGCAAGCAGAATGCCCACATCGATGTCACTATCTTCCCGCATTCTCCCTTGTGCGGCAGATCCATAGAGATATGCGGCTATAACCTCCTCGTGTTCGCTGATGACGGACTTCAGCGCTTCTACCAGATCCAAATCCTGATGATTCAATGTACCCTTCCCTTCCGGTTCTTCGATGTATGCTTCGTGTGAATCGAACTCGAGTTTGCCCTTGCATTGTGCAGTCTCCCTGAAGATTGCAACTCTATCTGCCCCGGGCTTCTTTATCGTCGATCCCGGAGAGCTTGCAAGCTGCCCCTTTGAGCCAGCCTTCGCCGCAACATCCATTCTCATAATCTCCGAAATCGTTTTTCGCATAACTCCTACTTATATCCACCACCTATCATGAAACCTACCAGGCGCAGTTTCCGGGGGACATGGCATAAACCCCTCGCAATCACACAACATTTGCACCGATAGGCATTAATACCCACAAAAAACAAAAATCACCATAACCATGAAGACCTACATCTCACCGCTCGGCTTTGAGACCACACATATAATCTCACTCATCGTGAAGCACGGAATCGAAAAAGGCGACCGCATCATCCTCCTTCGACCAAAAACGTCAGATTCCCGTGCCGACCGTGCGATAGATGACATCAAAGATCTCACAGAGAAGATCGATCGCACGATCACAGTTGATGTCGTAGAGATCGATCATCATGATTTCGGTGCGATGATGCTCAACTTAATTGACCTGATAGCCTCAGCCGCCCCGCCAGCCGTACCCGCCGGCAAAATCATCGTGAACCTCTCAGGCGGTCCCCGCGAGATTTTGGTCGCACTAACCGCATCATCCATGGCACTTTCGGAACTGGTCTACAAAACCACGAATTTTAGCGACATCGACCGCGAACTCCGTGAAATCGAACTGCCGCACATCGCCCGCCAGCTGGACAAAACCGCGTGGCAGATACTACGTGACCTGACCGAGCACGAGCACACAACACTAACAGAGGTTGCGGGACGTGTATGTGCGTCCGATAGCAAGATCTCGCGCCAGTCTGCGAAACTCGCGGGATTGCATGCAGTCGAGATCACGCCTGCGGGCAGAAGCAAGCAGATCGCAATCACATTGAGCGGCAGAGTGCTTTTGAAGGTCAGCGAATGCGAAGCATGGGACTGCACCCCCGTCCACCCAAGTTTTTAAGTATTTCAGTGTGCTATCAATATTATGCCAGAAAGAACATCCGAACTTTCAGGATTCTATAAACTCACACCAGATAAGCGCCAGAAAACCGTCCGGGAACTTGCCGATCTTACCGATGAAGAAATCTCGGTCCTGATTTCAGGAATGGAACTGTCGCAGGCGAACCGGATGATCGAAAACGTCATAGGCATGATCTCGCTTCCAATCGGAATCGCTACGAATTTTTTAATCAACGGGAAGGACTATCTCGTGCCGATGGCGCTCGAAGAGCCGAGTGTCGTTGCTGCTGCGTCCAACATGGCAAAGGTCGCACGGGCTAATGGGGGATTTCACACATCAAGCGACGAGCCGGTCATGATCGGACAGATCCAGATCGTGGACGTCAGCGATGCCGGGGCGATTCGCCAGAACATCCTTAACAGGAAACAGGAGATCATCGATAAGGCAAACGAGCAGGACTCGATGCTCATAAAATTCGGAGGCGGGACAAAGGATATCGAGATCAGGACGCTTGAGACCGATGAGGGGGTGATGGTGATTGTGCACCTGCTTGTCGATTGCAGGGATGCGATGGGTGCAAATGCTGTTAATACGATGGCGGAGGCGGTTACGCCGATTATTGAGGAATGCGCTTCCGGAAACGGCAGGGTTCTTCTCCGTATCATCTCAAATCTCGCAACGCACCGTCTTGCACGGGCGCAGGCGGTCTTTGACAAAAACATGCTCGGTGGCGAGCACGTCGTCGATGACATCGTGAAAGCGTACGCGTTCGCGTGTGCCGACCCGTACCGATGTTCTACATACAACAAAGGGATCATGAACGGCATCGATGCGGTCATTCTCGCAACCGGGAACGATTTCAGAGCCGTGGAGGCTGGAGCACATTCTTATGCCGCTTTATCATGGTACAAGCCGCTTGTTTCGTGGAAGAAGAACAGCGACGGCGATCTTGAGGGTATCATAGAGCTTCCGATCGCAGCAGGGATCATTGGCGGGGCGACATCGTCCAATCCGGCTGCAAAGGTGTCCCTGAAGATTCTCGGGGTAAAGACCGCACGGGAACTGGCAGAAGTCATGGTTTCTGTCGGGCTTGCGCAGAATCTTGGAGCGCTGCGGGCGCTTGTGGCGGAGGGCATCCAGCGCGGGCACATGTCACTGCACGCCCGCAATATTGCGATTATGGCTGGCGCTGAAGGTGAGATGATCGATAAGGTTGCCGCGATCATGGCAGAAGAGAGAATGGTGCGCCCTGAACGTGCAAAAGAGATTCTGGATGAGTTGCGAGGCGGTTGATCGATCTGATGAACGATGAATCCCCTGCCCGATATCAGGCTCAATACCAGACTCAATATCAGGTCACATACAGCGATTATTCGAGTAATCCATCCGGGACGGAGCTAATGCAGCCAGCGATAAAGCCGGAACGGGAACCCGAGCTAAAACCCGAGATCGTACTCATAGGAACGGCGCATGTCTCCCATAAGAGCGTTGAAGAGGTAAAAGAGGTTATATCAAGAGAACATCCCGATGTAATCGCAATCGAACTCTGTCCCGGGAGATATGCCGCACTCAAAGGCAAGACCGAAGAGGTGACCGCGAAAGACATCCTGAGCAGCGGAAATGTGGGGCTGTTTCTTGTCCATGCTTTTCTGGCATACATCCAGAACAAGATTGGATCGGAAATGGATGTGAAACCCGGTTCAGAGATGATTGCAGCGATTGATGCCGCAGAAGAACTCGGAACAGAGATCGCGCTCGTGGACCGGGACATCCAGATAACGCTCCAGCGATTCCTGGCAAAAATGGGATTTTTTGAGAAGATGAAGATGTTTGGTGCGCTTGTTGGCGGGTTATTCGGACTTGGAGGAAAAGAGATCGATATGGACACTGTTACTGAGGAGGGTGTCGTCGATCAACTGGTATCAGAGCTTAAACAGTTTTCACCGACCACTGCAGGCGTGCTGATCGAGGAGCGGGATGCAGTCATCGCAAAGAACCTTATAGATCTCAAAAACCGGGGAAAAGTGGTTGCAATCGTTGGAGCAGGTCACAGGAGCGGCATTCGAGAGTATCTCGCGCATCCCGAGAGGCTGCCTGATATGCGCGAACTGTTAATCGTGCCGCAGAAGCGGTTTGCCATCGGAAAGATCCTCGGATACGGGATGATCGTCCTGGTTCTTGCAATGTTTGCGCTGCTTCTGATGACCGCCCCGCTTGACCGTTTGCTCGTTGCATTCGGGTGCTGGTTTGTCATCAACGGCGTCCTGAGCGGGCTTGGCGTAGTGATCGCCCGCGGGCATCTGTACTCGGTACTGACAGCGTTTGGCGTCGCGTGGCTTACTTCCTTGAACCCGCTGATCGCGGCAGGGTGGTTTGCCGGCATCGTCGAGGCGAAGATACGAAAACCATCTCCTGACGAGATCCGTAGTATCGCAAATGCTGAGTCAATTGGCGAGATGATGGAAAACAACCTCTTCCGTGTGATACTGGTTGCAGCGCTTGCGAACCTCGGAAGCATCGCAGGCACATTCATCGGCGCTTACGTGGTGCTGAGAGTCAGTGGAATCGATATCGATACGATCCGGGACGGTATCCTGAGCGCGGTCGGGTTTTCCTAAGCACCCGACACCCAAACCTGAATCCTGAAATCGCGAACTACCGCGATCTCATCACTGCAACGCCCGGATCACAGCCTCGCGCATCACATCAACCGGCGGCTCTCGCCCGGTCCAGATAAAAAACGCCTCTGCGCCCTGATGCACAAGCATCTGCACGCCATCGATGGTGATCGCGCCCCTCTTTCGAGCTTCTGAAAGCAGCTTTGTGCAGCGGGGATTGTACACGATATCAAAGACAACGAGTTCCGGGCGCAGAAGATCGGGGGATACTGGCATGGCATCAATATTTGGGTGCATCCCGACTGATGTCGCATTGATCAGGATATCGGTATCAGCAATCTCGCTTTTTACTTCACCCAGACCGATGCTTTTTATCGACGGGGTCTTCTTAAGTTCGAAAAGCCCGAGTCCCACGTCCCGGGCGAGTTTCTCTGCGCGATCTACCGTCCTGTTTGCAATAATAACCTTTCCGCCGCTGTATGCAAACTGAAACGCAATCGCACGCGCCGCACCGCCTGCCCCGATGATCATGATCGTCTGGTCCGCAACAGCCACGCCAGCGTCTTTGAGTGCACGCAGTGCCCCGATTCCATCGGTGTTATAGCCCCGGATGCCACCTGTGAAATCGATTGTATTTACAGCGCCGATCCTCGCTGCAATCGGGTCAGGATCAACATATTTCAATGCTTCTTCCTTGAGCGGGATGGTTAAGTTCAATCCGCCGAATCCAAGTGCTTTTGCCCCACGTATCGCATCCCTGAGATCTGGCAGGCGCACGTTAAACGCGTGGTACCTGTCCGACATCCCGCGTCCGAGCGCTTCGAATGCTGCGTTGTGCATGACCGGCGACATGCTGTGCCCGATCGGATCGCCAAGGACTGCATATATCTTCATCATGCTTGTCAGTGGATGGTTTTCGGTCTTAAACTTCTCTGCCTGCCGGTTGGTGTTCTGTATATGTTGCTGTTGTCGTGGTGGTGTTATGTACGGGTTATGCTTGCTTGCAGAGGTTTGACAAAAAGAGGGAAGAGGTTCAGATGAACCTTCTTCGGATCCTGATCGTCCCGATAACACAGAGCAAGCCGATCAAAGTGACGATTCCGTGCGGGGCAAGTGCCGGAACTGGTGCCGGGGTCTGCGGTGCGTCAGCGACCACGACAAAGCCGGGTGATCCGCTGTCCAGCCCATCCGTTGCTGCGTCGTAGTCGTCGTTCCGGTTCGAGATCGATCACGATGGATGCGGTCTCGACCGAACCCAGAAAATCAAATCCATAGTTCCCTATCTCAGTTCCATCAGAACTTTGTCCACTTCATCTATCAGATAATACGCTTTGAGTCCGTATTTTTTTGGTGTGTTTTCCTGAATTAATTTCGCATAGTTCAGTATTACTCTAAATAGATTTTCTCATACCAATCACCAACCAAACAAGTTCACCATAGCATGGAACACATCCTCCGGTATCATTTTTCTCGTGAACGCATCCGATGGCGTTTCTGCGTTCTCAAAATCCAGGCTCGCATGCGGTCTCTTATCGTTGTA
>DAOWIV010000257.1 GCA_030640725.1 Methanosarcinales archaeon
AGCCATCTTTTCTATGTCCCGATAATCCTTGCAGCCCTGTGGTGGCGGTGGAAAGGTCTGTTCGTGGCTATATTCCTTGCAGTACTTCTGGTCTTCAGCCATCTTTTCATGAGACATGATGTAACAACTATTTATGATTTTATCAGAGCTCCCATGCTCATACTCGTCTCCATCACGATCATTGTTCTGGTGGATAGGGTTGTGCGTGCAGAGCATCAGGCTCACTTAAGCAGCATCTTCAAAACCATCAAGAATGTCAACCATCTGGTCGTGACCACGAAGGATCGGGACAGTCTGCTTAGCCATGTCTGTGATGTCGTGATCGAGGAAGATCGGTACCCTGCATCGTGTATCGCTTGTTTTGATGGCGATTCATTCACCTCGGTTGCAAGTTCCTGCGCTGATGCTACTGGTGACGTCTCCCGTTTCTGTGACCATATGTCTGGCAGTGACCCTCCCAGATGCGCGAGGGACGTGCTTGCCAGCGAAGATATGGTTAAGGTCATGAACAAAACCGAAGATTGTAGAGGGTGTCCCTTTGAGGGCACCTGTGTCGGCAGCGATGTTGCGGTCGCCCGCATCGAACATGCAGGCAAGCAATTCGGGTTGTTCGCCATAATATTCTTGCCTGGTATCAGAGTCAGGAAAGGAGAGAAAGAACTGCTGAAAGAGGTGGCAAGCAGCATAGCGATCGCTCTTGACAATATGGAACTGGAAAAGAAGCGTAAACAGTCAGATGAGGCATTGCAGGAGAGCGAAGCCCTGTATAAAGCGGTCTTTGAGAACACGGTTGATGGGATTGCCATATATGGTGCTGTGGATGGCGGCAAGGATTTTATCTTCGCAGATATCAACAAAGGGAGCGAAACGATCGATAATATCAAGCGTGAAGAGGTGATCGACAGAAGCGTTCTTGAGGTGTTCCCGGGTGTCGAGGAGTTCGGGCTTCTTGAGGTGTTCCGGAGGGTGTGGGCGACCGGCACGCCTGAACACCATCCGATCAGCATGTATCAGGACAACAGGATTGCCGGATGGAGAGAGCATTTTGTTTACAAGCTGCCATCGGGAGAGATCGCTTCGGTTTATCACGATGAAACCAAACGTAAAATCGCAGAAGAAGCGTTGAAGAGGTCAGAGAGTCAGTTAAGAGAGACAAAGGAGTATCTGACAAATGTTATCGAGAGTTCTGCTGACGCTGTCGTGGTTGTGGACATGGCCGGGATCGTGCGTGACTGGAATGCAGGGGCAGAGGGCTATATGGGTTACACGGCAGATGATGTGCTTGGAACGGACAACAGAAAGTTCTTTGCAGACCCTGCAGAAGCCGACCGGATAATGGGGATGGTGAGCAGGGCTGGAAAAATCAGACACTACAGGACGATCGCAATCCGAAAGGACGGGACACCGGTTCATATCAGCATGTCTGTGGCGAGGTTGAAGGACAAAGATGGTGTGCCGATCGGCACGGTCCGGGTGAGCAGAGATATCACAGAAACAGTGGAATTTGAGGCAAAAATAAGGGAAGAGCGGGATAATCTGAATTTGATGTTTGACGCGATGGCTGATTGGGTGTATGTGGTGTCAGACGACTATAAAATCGAGTTTATGAACAAAGCCCTGGTTAACATATTCGGAGACCAGACAGGCAGCACCTGCCATAGAGTGTTTCATAACCGGGAAGATCCCTGTCCGCTCTGTAAGAATCCAAGAGTACTGCGAGGAGAGACTGTGCGATGGGAATGGCACACTCACGGGAGAGATAAGACGTATGACCTCATTGAGACGCCCCTCAAGAATATCGATGGCACCGTATCGAAATTAACGATATTCAGGGACATTACCAGACGCAAACTGGCAGAGCAGCGTATCGAAGAGGAATACCACCGTGCAGAATTTTATACGGACATTATGGGGCACGATATCAACAACATGAACCAGGTCACGATTGGCTATCTTGATCTCATGCTGCAGATGCCTGACTTCCCTGATAAATTCAGAAAACATATCATAACAGCGCTCAAACATGCCAGAAAGAGCGCAAACCTCATAGCCAACGTGAAAAGGCTCTCAAGGGTCAGGTCAGGCGAGATCGAACTAAATACGATAGATATCTACCCCGCGTTTACAAGTGCTGCCGAAGACGCAAAATCAGTTCCTGATGAAGTCAGGATCAATTCAAACATAACCGAAGGGCAGTATTTCATCCGGGGCAACGACCTGCTCTTTGATGTCTTTGCAAATCTCCTGAACAACGCGGTCAAGTTCGACGAACACGAGATCATTGAGATCGATGTCAACATCGATTCGTCAGAGGACGGGAAGCACTGGCAGATCGAGGTTACGGATCACGGACGCGGCATAAGCGACGAGTACAAAGATGTGATATTCAACCGTCTGGAACAGGCTGGTGAGAGCAGCCAGGGATCAGGACTCGGGCTTACTATTGTGAAAAACGTTGTTGAGAGTTACGGGGGAACTATTTGGGTCGAGGACAGGGTCAGGGGCGACCGGACGTGTGGGAGTAAGTTTGTTATAACTCTTCCAAAAGAGGAAAGCGATGGCAAGGATATTCATAGTGGATGATGAGCCTTCACTCCACGAACTATATAGCACGTTTCTTGCGATGAATGGGCACGAGATCGTTGCAGATGCTTATGATGGCAATGAGGCAGTTAAAATGTTCGGATCGATGGACCCGCCGCCCGAAATCGTGATCATGGATCACCGGATGCCGAATAAGAACGGGATCGAGGCTACAAAGGAGCTACGGGGGATCAACTCGAATGTAAAAATCATACTTGCGAGTGCTGATGATATAGTCAAGGACAGTGCGCTTGAGGCTGGAGCGTGCCGGTTTATGCTAAAACCATTCAACGTGATGGACCTGCTGGCAGAGATCGAAGAGATGGTCGGGGCTTAAATGGGCGTGTTTGTACCCTGTTAAGTGTAATTTTGAATTCTGATATTTCAAACCTTGTTTCGGAGGATGTTGTTGTTCCATTGTTGATTTAATCATCCGACATCCGTTATCCACAGCTATCCGTCTCGTTGCACACCTTTTTAGTTTCTCGATCTTATCAGCAAGTGCATTCGCTGACACCAAAGTGTTGCTGCAATATCAGTGAGCGGCGACGGCATGGTAACATCGCTTGACGCTCTGATGATCCTGCAAGCGGCGGCTGGACAGATCGAGATCTGCTGGCGGTGTGCTTGTGCGCCGCCGATCGTCTTTTTTGCCAGGGGTTTGTGAGACTTTGCTCCGAAAATGCACATCAGAGCTTTGAAAAATATCCCGACATCACTCTATCATGAATTCGTCGCCGTTTTCGGGCGCTACCGCATCGACATGATGTTCCGAAATCCATGATGCGAACTTGTCGGGGTTGTTGCCATGCATCACAAACACGATCTCACCGCCGAGGTCGCAGAACCTGCGCACGATCTCCTTTAACTCACTATCTCCGCAGTGAGCAGAGAAATCGTATTGCTCCACCTTCATGCCCAGACGCAGTACCCGCTTCCCGATGGTTATATGGCTGTGCTTGAGTGCATAATATCCGTTGGTGCCCTCGACCTGATATCCGGTCAGCAGAATCTTGCTGTACCGATCATCGTGCAGTTTGTTGATGTAATACAGCGCAGGTCCGCCATTTAACATCCCTGCGGTCGTAACGACGACGGAAGCCTCTTTTAACAACTGTGACCGCCTGTTTGGTCTCACCACAGTAGCGTTGTCGAACGCTTGTTGGAGCGCGCTTGAGTCCCGCAGGTATTCAGGGTACTGGATCATCATCCTGAACACATCAACGCCCATTCCATCGACATAAGGGTGCAGCCCGTGTTTATACAACACCATCAGGATTTCCTGCGTTCTTCCGATCGCAAAACATGGGATGACCACATTTCCACCATCTTCAATCGTTTCGCGGATCGAATCAACGAATTCACGCTCCAGTTCCTCTCTCGGTGTGTGATCGGTGCCATAATACGTGCTTTCCATAATCAGGACGTCTGCCCTGGGCTGCCGGTCAGCACGGTTCAGCAGACGTGTATCTGAGAGGTTCACATCGCCGGTGTACAGAATCCGCATCCCGTTTTCAGACTCCAGGAGAATCGATGTCGAGCCGGGAATGTGTCCTGCGTCGTATAGTTGCGCGGTGTGCTTGCCACACTCAAACTCCTCCCTGTAATCGATGGTGCGGGCATTTCGCACAAACTCATGGATATCCTGGGCATAGAACGGCGGCACATGTCTCGCACGTTCCGCTATCGAAAGCGTGTCCTTTGCCAGAAACGCTGTGAGATGCTTGGTAATCGGCGTAGAATAGACCTGCGGGTGTACATCCATGATATTTGGCACCAGTCCGCAATGATCGAGGTGACCGTGCGAGATGATGATCGATTGTGGGCGGACTCCGTTCAATGGGTATGATGGCGGATGATCCTGCGACTCGCCAGGTTTTATCCCGTAGTCGAGCAGAATTTCATCATCGACCAGAACTGCTGATCTGCCAACCTCCCTGCATCCACCAAGAAACCGCAATGAACAACCCATAGTAAATAAGTGAGCGCTTCTGACTGATTAAACATGTGGTGCAACACATAGGTTTAAGTCTGTATTGCTACGATTATGTATATCGGAAAATTGGCAAATCCGATTGTATGCCGCTATAGCTCA
>DAOWIV010000205.1 GCA_030640725.1 Methanosarcinales archaeon
ATATCTATAAATATCGCTTATAATTTTTGTCAATCGTTCCAGATCAAACATCTCGCACCTCCAGTACCCGTCCAATTCTTCTTTGTATGTGCGGCTTGAAATCAAGATATGCTTTTATGGTTGTGACTATTGTTCGATGCAGCTTGAGCTCATCCCGCGAAAAGAGTAATTTCCCCTCCTTAATGACTCTGAATCTCATGGAGAGTGGCAGATCATGGAATAGGGATATATCTACCTTTTTGGATGAATGGCTCAGTATTTCATCCCGGTCTGCACTCCGGTCAGCAACCACGCAGATATCTATATCAGAGAATGGCTTTTCTCTGCCTCTCGCGTAAGAGCCAAAGAGGTAGATCAAGATCACATCGTGATTCTTCTTGAGGGGTTCGATTATGTCATCGATCTCTTTTGTGTCCCTGTATTCTGGCATGTCTCTGTATTGCATTTATAGTGTTGCCGCCACGGCGCTTGTCTGTAATATTATGAGTGCGTCGAGGGAGGTGACTTGCCCATCATTATTTACATCCGCTACGGCGAGCATTGCATTATCACACGGGCGGCTGCCGACTGCGATATCGAGCGCAATCACAGCGTCTGCGGTCGTGATTTGCGTATCGCTATTTAAATCTCCATGCACTGGCTTCCCGCTATAATCTGTTAGAATCCACGTTCTTATTGGAACGCCGGTGGAGACATTGTATGAGACGATTTTGATGTTCCATTCAACACAATCCCATGGCGTTGGTTGCCAATAGGTGTTGTGGTGTATCAGGCACTCATCTCTACATCCTTTTACATCCACCACATAACATTCAAATGTGCCTGCTGGTGTTGTTATATTTACGGGTCCGGTCTCTGTATAATTCCATAAAATATCTTCTCGATCGGCTGCCACGTAAAAATAAGTGCGGTTATTGACAGTTTCCTTGTAGCACCATCCATCTAAAGCTAAATAGCTTGTCACATTGTAATGCCCACTGTGCCGCAATACACAGAAAGTGTAGTTATTAATCAAAACAGGAGGCATTATGGTTTTTGTGTGCGATCCTACGACTACATCAGCCTCTATCACATCATAGACCGCATACTCACCAACATTCCACGATATGTGTCTGTCTGGCTCATCAGGATTTCGATCCAGAACATTTGGAATTCCATCACTATCATCATCAGCCAAGTCCCATGCAGTCGGCTCAATGATCACCTGTTTTCTGGCAGTATCGATCGCCCCGTCATCATCAGTTGCTGTTAGTACGAAATCGTAGGAAAACGGTTCAAAAACAGGGCTCCAATCTGTTGTATACCACACATCTCTAATATTGCTCCAGTTTCTCCATCCAGACCAATATGACCTCTTACGTGACCAATTATAAAACATGATATTACCATCTGAATCACACGATCTATGTCCATCGGTCACAAACGTATCGCCAATATAGATTGTTTGATTGTCGCCAATCTTTGCAACAGGTGGCGAGTTACTACCACTCGGCGTCGGCGTTCCGATCCAGAAACGCTTGATTGCGATCAGTTCGCCATTGATGTACACATACGCCTGCCATTCGCCGGGGTGATCTTCAGGATAATGCCCTTTTACATAGATGTTGCTACGCCAGTGTTGGTAACCGTCTTCCATGTTATGAAAGTTGGTTGTGTGATATGCATCGCCATCTGGATCGATCCAAACGATGCTTGCATCCGGTGGGTCTTCACAAACATAGCAGTTGAAATGGGTATATACGCTGAAATCTTCCGGACTGAAGATGTATGCTTCTGCGGTGCGATTCCATGTCGTCAGATTCGTCATCCAGACGTTATGAATTTCAATTCCGGCAAGCGGATCGAAAGATGTGTAAGAGATATTGTTAGTCTCATCACTGACATCTATTGTTCTGTTATTGGGGCAAAGCGAGTGTTGATTTGAATGGATCGCGTGGGTATCAATAGCGAATGTTTGAAGATTAAAAATTGGATCTATTGGAGGGATAGATTGCTGCGCCGCACAGATACCACATAACATTGTCAATAATAATATAATTCTAATGGTTCGTTTCATAGCTACCTCTTACATAACTACCTTACACCCTATTAATATAAATTTCCTATCAGTTCTTCGTTTCATGAGAGGGTTGGTGAGCATATCTCACCACATTCTACAAGCGCTAAAAACACTTTTTTCCTTTGTTGCAGATGGTCACAGAAGTTTATCCAAACCGTGCGCTACAAATTTCACAAGCAATCCCCCCCTTCACCCCTCCAGCGCACGCAGCGGAAACACAAGCGTCGCCATCACAGCAACGCCGGTAACCAGAAACAGCCCTGCATAATCGAGATAACCGAGGATCGCCGCAGCAAGGATCGGCATCACGGTAAATCCGGCGTAGGTGTATGTGTTAAATGCACCCATCGTCATGCCACGCTCGAGATTGAGTGATGCGACCCCTGTGACCAGACCGACCAGCGCAAACCCCGATCCCGCGCCCATGATGGTAAGCCCGATCGGATGAAAAACCGTCATTACGATGCCTGCGCTCGTTATAACGATCCCTGTCCTGATCATGCGCTTTTCCGTGATGCGCAGGCGCCCGCAGATCAGCGAGGTCACCATCGTCCCGAGATAGACACCAGCAAGCGCAAGTCCCTGAAGAGACGGACTCAGGTCGGTGCATGACGGGAAATAAGCAACAAGAACACCGGTTCCACCGAAGAGAACGAAGGAGACAATCCACATCTGCATATACTGTGGGTCAAAGAGGACTGTGGATAGCCTGACATGCGGAGCGGTAGCGGTCTGTGAAGGCGCCTGCGAAGAAGCCTGCAACGCCGCATCATGGGTTTTGGGGTCACAAGCCTCTTTCAGCGAGAGCGACATCACAAGCGCGGGCAGTGCGAGTATACAGAATACCAGTATCCCGCCCTTCAGATAATAATCCATGAGTACGGCAGCGATGCCAACGCCTGCAGCAAGCCCGAAATTGAGCAGAAAATTGATCTCCCCGATGTAACGCCTTGATTCCTTGAACCGGGTCAGCATCGAGAATGCCGCGGGGAAGAACGCGCTGCAAGCACACCCCTCTATGAAACGCGCAGCGACAAGTATGGCGGGGTCATCGAAATAAAGAAGCATCACTCCTGATACGAGCATTAGAACGATGCTAAGCGAGATAAATGGCGGATTTCCGTATCTGTCAGCAAGCATCCCGAGCGGGATCATCGTAACGAGTGCTCCGGCAAAATACGCAGAGAATAGCATGCTCTGCGTCATCGCATCCCCCCCCGAAAGATCGGGCAGGATCGGTATGACCGCATCCGAGAGTCCCATGATCACAAAAACCGACAGATACAGACATGCACGCACCCTGTTCATGATTTAGATATGCAGATCAAAACCCTAAATACATGCGGGCACGATTCCTGATATAACATGGAAACCAGCACATCCGCCCAGTGGGAAAAGTTTTTTAACCGGTACTATCTCGGAGATATCCTTGCTCTGGCAAACGAATATCCGGAAAAGCGCAGTCTGTTTGTTGATTTTGTAAACATCGAGAAATTCGACCCCGATCTGGCAGAAGAGCTTTTGATGCACCCTGACCGGGTTCTTGGCGTTGCGGAGGCTGCGCTGCAGAGTTTTGACCTCCCGATCGAGAAGACACTATCGGCTGCACATCTGCGGATCATGGATATCCCGCAGAAGGTGCCGATACGCGACCTGCGCAGCGAGCATATCTCGAAGTTGATCGCGATCGACGGGCTTGTGCGCATGGCAACCGAGGTGCGCCCGAGAATACGGATCGCGGCATTCGAATGCGGCGGATGCGGGGAGACCATGTTCATAACCCAGCCGAGCGGGAGGTTCATAGAGCCTTACCTCTGCAAAAATAGTGAGTGCGGAAGAAAAGGATCGTTTAAGGTAAATCTCACCGAATCCGAGTTCGTAGATGCGCAAAAACTGCGTGTGCAGGAGTCTCCTGAGGATCTGCGTGGGGGCGAGCAGCCGCAGACCCTTGATATCAACATCGATGACGATCTCGCCGGGATTGTGTCACCAGGCGGTCGCGTGATCACCACCGGGATCCTGCGGTCGTACCAGCGGATCACCCGCGAGGGTAAAAGCACGTTCTTTGACATCATACTCGACACCGTTTCCATCGAAATGCGTGACAAGGAGTTCAAAGAGCTCGAGATCACGCCTGAAGAGGAAAAGGAGATCATCGAGCTGAGCAAAGACCCGGAAATCTACAAAACGTTTGTTAAGTCGATTGCACCTTCAATTTACGGATATGAAGATGTTAAAGAAGCACTTGCGCTCCAGTTGATGTCAGGCATCCCAAAGAACCTTCCGGACGGGGCAAGGATTCGCGGGGACGTGCATGTGCTGCTTGTTGGCGATCCGGGGATTGCCAAGTCACAACTCCTGCGATACATCGTTAAACTGGCTCCGCGGGGGATATACACAAGTGGACGGAGTTCAAGCGCCGCGGGCCTTACCGCCGCAGCCGTTCGCGACGAATTCGGCGATGGCAGGTGGACTCTTGAGGCTGGCGCACTTGTGCTTGCCGATCAGGGCATAGCAGCGGTCGATGAAATGGATAAGATGCGAGCAGAGGATAGGAGTGCTATTCATGAAGCAATGGAGCAGCAAACTGTAAGTATTGCGAAAGCAGGCATTATGGCAACTCTAAAATCAAGATGCTCACTTCTTGGTGCGGCAAATCCAAAATACGGCAGGTTTGATCCTTATGAGGGAATCGCGCAGCAGATCCAGATGGCGCCCGCGCTCCTGTCCAGATTCGACCTGATCTTCGTGCTCAAGGATGAACCTGACATCGGCAGGGATACCGCAATCGCATCGCATATTCTCGGTGCGCACCACGCAGGCGAGCTACACGCGCACAAAACGCACATCTCTGGCAGTGGTATCACAGATACGGACATCAAGGACGCGATGGAGATCATCAATCCCAAAATCATGCCCGATATCCTCAGAAAGTACATTGCTTATGCGAAAAAGGAGATTTATCCGATCATTGATGATGAGGCGCGGAATCAACTGATCGAGTTCTATCTTGGGTTGAGGCGGCAGGGTGAGGATCGGGATTCGCCTGTACCAGTCACTGCAAGGCAGCTTGAGGCGCTGGTGCGGCTATGCGAGGCGAGTGCGCGGATCAGACTTAGCAACGAGATCACAACCGATGACTCAAGACGTGTGATCCGGGTGGTTGAGAGCTGTCTGCGGCAGGTCGCTTTCGACGCCGAAACCGGCAAGTTTGATGTCGATATCCTGACCACCGGCGTGAGCAAGAGCCAGCGCGACAAGATCAAGACGCTGCGCAACATCATCCGGGAGATCGAGGCAGAGCATAGCGGCATGGCTCCGAAGGAAGAGGTCTTTACAAGGGCGGCAGAGCAGGGATTTGAGAAAGAGTACGTGGACGAGCTGATCAAGCGGCTCAAGACGCAGGGCGAGTTGTATGAGCCCACGCCGGAACATGTCCGGCTGACTTGAGACAATAATTAGTGATACAGGGTCTCTATGTATGCATTATCGATAGAGCCAGACAAAAAACAGTTGAAGGGGGTTTGTGCGAGCGGGAGTGTGGGGAGTGGGGAGTGGGGGTTAGTGTGGTAAAAAGAGTTTGGAAACCCGCTCGCACGCATATCACTACTATGCAAGAGTATATAAACATTCCGGTTCAACAATTATATAATCAAAATTTATATATCAATAGCCAAAATAGATCATACTATATATTGCTTAACCAGAGCTGCAACTGATTCGCTCATGTTGGGCGATTTCTTGTCGGGACTGATCGTTTGATCGCGTTCGAGGGACATAACGTGGCTGCCGAGATGCTGATAAGGCGGCTTGGCGAGACCGGAATCGGATCGTGGGAATGTCCGACTGGCACAATCGAAATATTCGATAAAAACACCCGGGACTTTTCAGATAGTGCCGCGGCAAATATACTCGAATCATCGCACGTGCTTGCACGCCTGCACCTCGCGATCGAGCATCCCTGTCGCATCGTTCACATGCTTGCATCGCGCGTCCAGCGCGATCAGGTCTTTCTGCAACGTATTTTCAAAGATGTTGATCACCCGTACCACGTCGTCAGGTGCAGGACCTCCGCTGACGTGTGCGCGTATTCCCGACACCGGATCAAGCGCATCCGATATCGCCTGCTCGTCGAGACCTGAATCGCTCAGCCGTCTGCCGGTCATCGACAAACTGATCTCGTCGATCGTTTCAAGCGATGGGGCAGCGTCCATCCGTGCAAGCATGCCAACGATCTGGTGCGCTGTCCTGAATGGGATCCCGCATCTCCGCACCAGCGCATCAGCAAGTTCGGTCGCCATGGCAAATCCGGTAGTCGCCTGCCGCGCAAGGTTCTCCTCGTGCACAGTCATGGTGTCGATCATGCCAGCCGTCATACGGACGCTTGCAAGCGTGCAAGTAGCCGCGCTCCATAGGTGCGGGGTCGCCTCCTGCAGGTCACGGTTGTAGCTCTGCGGAAGTGCTTTTGTGATGGTGAGTATGCCGACCAGGGCGGCAACCGTACTGCCCATTTTCCCGCGTATCAGCTCTGCGACGTCCGGATTCTTCTTCTGCGGCATGATTGATGACGTGGATGCATATCTGTCGTCGATGGTTATGAAATCAAATTCGGATGACGACCAGAGGATCATTTCTGCTGCGATGCGGCTGAGATTGGTCATGAGATTTGCAAACGCCGATGCAGACTCGATCATAAAGTCGCGTGCGCTCACCGCATCCATCGAGTTCTCGATCACGCCATCAAACCCGAGAAGCTCGCATGTCCGCGCCCGGTTCACCTGAAAACCGGTGCCAGCAAACGCAGCAGCGCCGAGCGGGCTTATATTCGTGCGGACGTACGCATCAGCCAGCCGCGCATAATCCCGCCCGAGCGCGCCTGCGTGAGCAAGCAGATGATGCGCAAGCGTGGTCGGCTGGGCGTGTTGAGTGTGTGTATATCCCGGCATCAGCGTCTCGGTATGCATTTTTGCGTGTGCGATCAAAACTTCCCTGAGACTTGCCAGTTCGCGCATCATGCGCAGCAACTCATCGCGCAGCTTAAGCCTGATGCAGGTGGCAACCTCATCGTTTCGGCTGCGCCCGGTGTGCATGCGCCCGCCTATGTCCTCGCTGACCCTGCTGATGAGCTTTGACTCGATCGCGGCATGCACGTCCTCTTCAGGAGGCAACTCGGCGATACCGCCGTCCTGTATTGTATCGAGTGCTGATAGTATCAGAGAACAGACATCGCCCGCGATGATGCCTTCTTCTGTCAGCATCACGAGGTGAGCACGATCAACTGTAATATCTGCCTCGAATATCCACTCATCGACGTCGATTGAGGACGTGAACGCAAGAACATCGGCTGGCTGTGTGGAAAGACGTGCTTTGCGCAGAATATCACCCATACCCCAGATTATGCTAACGATACTATTAAACCATGCGCCGGTCGGGAATCGAACCCGAGTTCGAGCGTTGGCAACGCCCGGTGATAACCGCTACACTACCGGCGCACATGTGGATGTGGATGCCGTGACCCGGATTTGAACCGGGGACAACTGCCTCTTCAGGGCAGCGCTCTCCCAGACTGAGCTACCACGGCATAGCCATCCGTTTGCACGGATGCCATTTAAAGCCATCGAAGCGCGACCCGGGATCGGGACGGTTTCGATGACATGAATGGGCCCACTGCGATTCGAACGCAGGACCTCACGGTTATCAGCCGTGCGCTCCACCTGGCTAAGCTATGGGCCCGTCGGTAAGATCAGGTGAACTTGTATTGTATTTTAACATTTCCCTGCTATGGGTGTGTGACCGCCTCATTCACCAGACCGCACCCAACCCTGCCGCACCGCACTCACCCCCCACAAAACGCATAACCTAAGATATAGAAGCCCTGATAACAGGGCATGGCTCCCGAATGTGGTAAACTCTACATCGTCGGTATCGGTCCCGGGCACCCGGATCTGATGACTGTCGCAGCGCAGAAAGCGATTGCCGAATCGCGCTACATCGTCGGCAACGCCACCTACCTTGACCAGATCAGATCGCTGCTTGCGGATCAGACGATCATAACCAGCAGCATGGGAAAGGAGGTCACCAGAGCCAGCGAGGCGCTGGAGCTGGCATCGGGCAAAGACATCGTATCCATCATAAGCGGTGGCGATGCCGGAATCTATGGAATGGCAGGGATCGTGCTGGAAATCGCAGATAAAACAGATATGGATGTTGAGATAAAGGTGGTTCCTGGAGTAACCGCGGCAAACGCGGCAGCAAGCATTCTTGGATCCCCGATCACCGGCGATTTCGCGGTCATCAGCCTGAGTGACCTGCTGACGCCGTGGGAGGACATTGAACGCCGACTATCGAGCGCGGCAGCCGCAGACTTCGTGATTGCGCTGTACAATCCGAAAAGCAGAGGCAGGAATACCAACTTTGGCAGAGCCATCGAGATTGTCAGGAAACATAGACAAGGGTCTGTGCCGATAGGGATCGTCAAAGACGCGTTCCGGGCTGGTGAGAGCGCGGTTTTAACCACGCTGGGGGATGTTCTCGATTTCGACGACTTTGTTGACATGCATGCCATCATAATCATCGGCAACAGCGAGTCGAAATTAAGCGGCAGCCGGATCATAACGCCGAGGGGTTATCACAGAAAGTACGAGTACTGAAAAGTACCGGCAATTGGTGTTAATTGGTGTTTTCAATTATTTCTGGGTTCCGGCAAGCCGCTTAACCTCACCTTGCAGACACCAGCGCGCTGATTACATCTCGATCGCGTTTTATCATCTTCAGTTGATCAGCCGGTCCGATCATGGTCAAGCGGGACCCGCTGCCCGGCTTCTTGAGCAGTTTATTGAGCCATGACTGGCTTGCACCACTGGGATAGCTCTCAATCTCGATTCCGGAGAACTCTCCAGGGGTTATCTTCGTCATCGTTGCCTCGATTAACTTGGTCTCCTCTTGTGGAGTCAGTCCACTCTCGAGAACGATGATCTTCCCGTTTTCCACGCCATCGAGGATCATACGTATCTTTTCCACCGATGTGAGCCGATCGAGCTTCTCTTTTGAGATCATATCAAGTTGTATGCCCTTCATCCGATCACCTGAAATGGTCTGCGATTTTCCCGTACAGTATGTCGATGTTGTCGCCGTTTAACGCGGAGATCGGCACCATTGGATGCTGCGGGAACGCGCTCTTGATGCGTGACGGGGCAGAGTTTTCCAGATCTATCTTGTTTGCCGCAATCAGCAGCGGAAGATTGCGCGCCTCCATATTGCCAATTACAGTGACGTTCACCTGTGTAAACGGATCTTCGGTTGCGTCCATCACCAGAATCACTCCTTCGAGGTCGTCAAGCCATCTGACCGCCTCTATCACCCCCTCAGTCGCCTCTTTTGCCCGGCGCCTGGATTCATCCTCGCTAAGACCCGCTTTCATAAAATCCTGAAAATCAATCTTTGTCGCAAGCCCGGGAGTGTCCACAATGTCCAGCGTGATGGCTGAATTGTCCGATTTGATTGTCACGCCTTCTCTGCGGTGCGCCCGTCTGGTCTCGTGCGGGATATTTGAGACAGAGCCAACCACATCGCCTGTGAAGTCTCGCACAATCCTGTTTGCAAGCGTGGTCTTCCCGGCATTCGGCGGACCGTAGATTCCGATGCGCCGCGTTCTTCCACGCTTGAAAATCCGGTTTAGTGCCGCAGAGAAGTTACTCCTGATTCGTTTTATGATACCCATTACAACCACCGTGATTATGTATAATGTAATAACTATTGATTAGTATAAAGGTTTGTCGGATGGTGCCATTCGTCAGCATTTATTATCTATCTCTTCGGTATTCTTCTGTATTGAAATTGCCTCCCTGAGGCTCAACTTCCCGGTAGCAACCCCTTCTGCAAGGGCTCGTGAAATCGTGAGTTCGCCCTCGCTTTGCTCCCTGCTGTGATCCTGAATCAATTGGATCTCCCCGCTCGTTGGAATTATGGACTGCTGACCGACTGCAACTCCTTTGAGATGTGCAATCTTGATTGCAGCACGTATATCAAGATCCCTGCCGCTGGTTGGCGTGGTCCCGGTCTCATCCACCAGTTCCATGTGCACACCGAGTTTTAGCAGCGAATTGATCAATTGCGTCCTGATCAGACGTGCGCCGTGCCCGATCCGAATGTTAACGCTCCTTGCATGTATTGATTTTATGATTCGATCCACGGTCTGATAGACCTCCACTGCAGGAACGCGATGAGTGGAGAGCACAACGTCCCTGGCAACCGCCGCAACGCCTGTGTACTCGCCCGGATCGATTCCTATTACAATGTCCGCATCCCTGATATCAAGCAGCTTTAACATTGCACGGTCCGCGATCATGTCCGCAGGGTCTGCGGGGTCTGCGATGACGATGTGGTTGCGATCAAAACCAACCTCGCCTGCTTCCGGCTCAGTGGTGATCACCACGCCCACATACGGCGGTATCGGTTCGCCGACCTCAAACGTCGCGATCGTAATATTCCTCGACCGCATCTCAGGGATGATCAACTGGTGCAGCGAGAAATCCCATGTGACCAGTGCAATCTGCTTGATCGGAGCACCTCTGCAAGTGTGTTATCTTGCGCGGGGTAAAAGAAAGTATCGCGCACGGGTCTTGCGATCATGGAGCATGGGTTTTTGTCCTTCAGTGTATATACTTCACACCGCCACAAAATGAGCTTTTTTTAAAGTCCTGAAACCGTTGTGTTTGTAAATATCTGAGTTCTTGTTTGCCAGTTTAACGCAAAGGTGCAAAGGCGCGAGAGACGCAAAGGTATGGGGGGATGCCCGCGATTTTCCGCATACGCGAGGGGGTGTTCCCACCATCGACCACAGAAAACATCAGAACCATAAAAAATCCGGGTAAAACGATCAACTCGTTTCAAAACTACCACCTCGCTGTTTGTGACGCGACACTCTCGTTAACTTCGATTCAATTCGCAGCCATGAAAAAGTCTTTTAAGGGTGACGGCGACGTACATGACATGCAACCTGACGATGATGCCGCGGAGAAGGTACTGATCCTTCCGCTCGGCGAGGAATCAAAGAAAGTCACAAAGG
>DAOWIV010000065.1 GCA_030640725.1 Methanosarcinales archaeon
CGGATTATAGAGAAGATCATTGCTGACCAGACTGATGCAGAAGATACACGACAAAATCAAAACCATTTAAAAGATTAACTGAATGAAAGAATATCTGAAAAAAATAGGTAATTCCTGATCCCCGATATAAAAAGCAAACAATGCTCGAATGGCAGAAGAAACATCAGGATACGAGAATGAAGCTAACATGACCACAACCTGCTCTGCACCCGGAAAGATATACCTCTTCGGCGAACACGCGGTAGTCTACGGCAAGCGAGCGATCGCATCTGCAATCAACCTCCGCACCACCGCAACAGTCGCAGAATCTGACCGGACGACGATCTCGTCCCTTCTCGGAACAACTGGCATCGATTACGCGGTGCATCCATACATCTCGCGGTGCATCGAATCGCTCAACATCCCCGCAGTCTCAATTAAGATCGACTCCGAAATCCCGGTCGGCTCAGGACTCGGATCGTCGGCTGCTGCGGTGATCGCAACGCTTGGCGCGCTCAATTTCGAGTTTGATCTTGGAATGACCCACACAGCGCTCGCACAAGCCGGGCACGCAATCGAGCAGGATGTCCAGGGCACGGCATCGCCGACCGACACCGCAGTCTCGACGATGGGCGGCACCATGCTGATAACACCCGGAGTATCGGCGTCGAGACTGCGGCTGATAGAGTGCAGCATCGTGATCGGGGACACAGAAGAGTTCTCTTCCACAAAAGAACTTGTGGGAAACGTCAGAATCCTGCATGAGAGCTACCCCGGGGTCATGGACTCGATATTCGATACCATAGACCACCTGTCAGAGATCGGCGTGCCCTTAATCGAGAGACGCGATTACCGGTCGGTTGGGGAACTGATGAACATCGATCACGGGCTTCTGGATGCGATCGGCGTCGGAAGCGCGAAACTCTCGCGACTGGTGTACGCTGCCAGAGACGCAGGCGCGTATGGTGCGAAGATCACGGGCGCTGGCGGCGGCGGGTGTATCGTTGCGCTTGTCAGCGGTTCGGGTGTCGGTGGTGGTGCTGACGCGGTTGCTTCGGCGATCAACGACGCCGGGGGGCGTGCGATCAGGACGAAGGCGAGTGAGGATGGGGTTCGCGTGAGGAAGCAAGTTATATAAACACGCCGGCGAATAGAAAGCAAAATACGGGCTCTATGCTTAAGCACAGGATATATACCAAACTCGAGAGGCGATCTAAATGAAACTCGATGCAACACAGGCGGCAAAAATCGCTAAAAATTATTTCGAAGAGACGAAAACTCATCATTACTTCTTGTTTGAAACGATTAAAATTGCGTACGATGGTGAGGAGTACTGGATCGTAGATTGCGAAGTGAAGAATATATTCGAGGAAGAAAGCAGAGAATATCTGGTACGTATCAGGGATGGGGATGGTACCATCGCTGATGTCGAAATAAAACAGCCAGCGTAACTATAAATGGGTGATACAAATGGCACCGCCCCATAAACCGAAAAAGCGGGTTAGAGCTCCCAAGAATGTAATAATCGATACCGTACCCCTCCTATTGTTCTTAACAGGGATATATGATAAAAAAGTAATATCCAAATTTAAAAGACTTAAGAAATATGGATATGATGATAAAAGTTTCGAGATTCTTCAACTGTTTTTAGCATACTCAAAAACTATTACTGTGACTCCCGGCGTATTGTCAGAGGTTTCAAATTTTGCAGAACAGCTTAAAAGTGACCGTTTCGCCGGATTGATCCGGGATAACCTTGAAATCTTAGAGACTATGGGTGAAATATACATCTCAAAAGATACTATTCTTGACTCGGATGAAATATTTAAATTTGGGTTCGCAGACACTTCTATAATTTTTGCGGCTAAAAATAGCGATGGAGGGGTGCTAACCAAGGATTGTCGACTCTGTTCATACTGTCAAAAATTAGGGATCAGGGCATACCACCTCGATCGTATTTTGGAGATGGGAGTGCCATTTAAGCATACCATGTTTTAGTCGAATAGCTTTTTCCAGCGAGATCAACGCGCTGATGCATGCCGCGAGAGGCGGGGGCGCGTGGGGTGCAAAGATCACAGGCGCAGGCGGCGGCTGCATTGTTGCACTTGCCGAGGGGGGGCGGCGGATGCTGTTTCTTCTGCGATTGAGGACGCGGGAGGGCATGCAATCATCACTGAGGCAAGTGGGAAGGGAGTTGCGGCATGGTGAGCAAAATGCTGGCTACAGGGGGCAATCTGAATAGAACTTGACGTGGAGGGCGGCGGCGTGGGTGCCGATGTCGCTGCTGATGCCAATACCGATGTTTTTGCGTCTGCGATCAAAGACATTGTTTCAGAGCGGCATCATCCCTCCAAAGTGTTTACAAACCAGAGGACCCCAGAAATGTTCATCATGCCACATATAATGGAGATGCTCGGAACGACGCGGGTCACAGTGGAGGATGGACGGGTCATCGATGTCGGCAAGCCCCGCATCAGGTGGTGCCCGCTCTTTGACAGGGTGCACAGCATAAAAGAGATCACCGAGGATGCGGTCCGTGCGAACATGGAATTCCGGATAGCAGAACTCGGAATGTTCACACCAGCCCGTAACCTCGATGTGGATGTTTTTGTGAACTTTGGCGCATCCGAAGTGATGATGACCGGGCTTCGCACCGGACTTATCGAGACGACGGTTACAGCATGTGATGGCGCGGGCACGGTCATAACAGATAATCCCGGGCTCGTTCAGGGCATGGGCGCACAGATATCGGGGCTTATCGAGACCGAGCCGATTCCGGAAATCATCGAGGGAATCAGGGAGCGCGGCGGGACGGTCGTTGACGAGGATGCGGCAAGCATCGATCCTGCCACGGGCGTGCGCCGTGCAGTCGAACATGGATACGGGCGGATCGCAGTCACGGTCATCGATCCGGGCACGGCGCTTGAGATCAGGGAACTTGAGTCCGAACTTGGCATAACAACGATCATTATCGCTGCACACATCACAGCGCTTCCCAGGTCAGAGATCGAGGATCTACTGGGGCTGGTGGATATCATAACAGGCTGCGCATCAAAACACGTCCGCAATCTCGTAAAGCCGCTTGCGCAGGTCGGAACCGCGATTCCGCTATTTGCACTCACGTCGGCTGGAAAAGAACTCCTGATCGAGCGGGCAAAGGAGATTACAACGTCGGTTCTGATCAACACGACACCGCTTCCTGTGCTGCCGGAGGAGAGGCAGCCGGTTTAGATAAGGAACGCAAAACCTTCACGAATCTACAGACGATCAATCGGAAAAAAAGTAAAACCGCAGAGAATACCTCTGCGTTACAGGCTGGATGCAGTCATAATCTTGACTGCTGTCGGGTGTTTGGTGATGTGCCCCAGTTCAGCCCCGACAAGACATTTAACGTTCTTTTCAGCGGCGATGTCCAGTATTCGCTGGGTAACCATCCCGTCAAAGACCACACTTTCGATGCTATCGGTACACGACTTCAGTGAAGAAGCCAGATCCCGCACAGCGACCTCGTTGATGATGTTGGTGTCGCTATCAAGCAGCCGCGCGTTGCTCGTGTTCAGTAGATCTGTCACGTGTGGTTGCAACTCAGAATCAGGTTCCGGCTTCCCGACCGTGCGAGGTTTTACAAGAACTTTTTTGCGTGACTCCACACCGTGGCGTTTTCGCTTTGTATCGGGAGATGGTTTGTAACTGACCAGTGCCTGTTCGACAGGCTCTTTCTGGCGCAGCGCAGTCACGATCTCCTTCTGAACGAGATCTTCAACACCCTTGCCGTCAGGAGCGCGTGCGACAAAATCGAGATCAGCTACCTGCAGCAGTTCCTTGATAATCAGCTCACCACCACGATCTCCATCTGTGAAAGCGGTGACTGTCTTTTCCTTGCACAGTGGTATGATCGACTCAGGGATACACGTCCCGCCGACGGCGATCGCGTTTTTGATCCCGTATCGCAGCAGGGTAAGGACGTCTGCGCGCCCTTCCACGATGATGATCGCATCGGAATTCACCACATTGGGACCCGCTGGAAGTTTATCCTTGCCCCATTCAGTGATCTCTTCAATTCTCACAGCTTTCTTGACTTCCTCGGTAATTTCCTGGCTTTCCAGGACTGTTTGATCGAACATGTCGGTCAGAACGTACTTTGCCTTCTCGATGATCTGTTTTCTCTTCGAAGCACGCACATCAACCACTTTCTCAAGCGTTATGTGTGCGATGCACGGTCCAACCCGATCGATCGTCTCGAGTGATGCTGCCAGAATAGCAGTCTCGATGCGATCGAGGCTTGATGGAATTGTAATCGTTCCTGCCGACTTACCGGCTTTAGGAGCGATGTTCACATCGATTCTCCCGATTCTCCCGGTTTTCTGAAGATCGCGTAGATCAAGATCGTTGCCCAGTAACCCCTCGGTTTGCCCAAAGACCGCCCCAACTACATCAGGGCGTTCAACGATCCCCTCTGCAGTTATCGCAGCTCGAATGACGTATTTCGTTGTATCAGAATCTTGCATGTAAATCACCTCTACAAAAACAGCCGTATGATTGTGCCACTCGCATTGATGTATTCACGCTTTACTGCGGTACATTGTTACAGTATCTCTCTTTCTTATTACGTGAACGTTTCACGAACGCGATTTGATGATTAGCCCATCCTTCCCCGCTCTGCAAGCCCAACATGACATGCAGAAATTACAACCGATTTCGGGGCATTCCGGGCTATTGCAAGCATTAATCATTGACTATTTTTATTGGATCTGGTACTTAATGTACCATTGGTGTACCTATCTATGGACGGCACTATAATAAAGTTACGGTTCCCAATTTTATTTGATATGTTTAATAATTTTTATGGTGCTCTGTTGCAATCCTGCGAGATACCGTCCAAGCCCCTGCACGTCTTTTATATCCTTTTGCACCAGTTTTTTCAGGCGGTCGCGCAAGCTGGTATCGACCGTCACATTATAAGGCTGTAAATACATGGCGATCCGTTGCGCCAGTTCGTTGCCCCTGCGATCCCAGTCGGTCAGCACGATCACAGAATCGCTGCCATACGCGAGCGTATCCGCAAAATTCAGCAGTGGCTGCCCGCCCAGAGGCACGATCTTACCGTATATCCCGAGATTGCGCAGCGATGTCACATCATGCTTCCCTTCTACCACGATCACCGCGCCACCACCTGCTTGTTCCCTGATATCCTGAAGTACGCGCTCGATCATCTCGCATCTGAGCGCATCCTCCTTACTTCGTGCAGTCATCAGCCGTATCATTCCCTAAAAATGGTCGCAGGGCGCAAATTGCATCCTCTCTGGTGATGCCGATCAGTTTAACCGATTTCTTTGTGCTGGTTTCACCACTTAACCGGACCAACGATTGATTTATCCCAAACACCCCTGATAGCTCATCGATCAATTGTCTGTTCGCCTTGCCGCCTATGGCTTTCGCAGTCAACCTTGCACGGATCCGGTTTCGCCATACATCGTATCCGCTCGGAACTTCTGTGCTCTTTGATCCGGGCGTGACATCAAGATCAATTATTGTGTCATTGCCTGTGCTTTTTATGGCATTCTCGTACGGCATGGTGATATGGTCGTTGGCTTTGGTGGCTGTAGCCCGGACGCACTAACACTGCTGGATCATTCACTGGATATTTCCGTTGTCATCGCAGTTACCCTCGTGCCGGGCATGTCGCCGTGTTCCACACCGGGGTTGGCTATACAGTCATTGATAGGCGTACCAGTAACTCCTGCAAGGACCTATGCGGTGCGGTTTTGTACCCCTTCATTTGCTCCGATGATCACCAATCACATCAGCCCTCGAAGAAGGGATATCTATCATCTGCAACACCATGATATATATCGCTTGCCACAAAAAGCCGTTTCCGAAATTAGACCGGGGGTCGGCAGCTCCAACCGGAGCGAACACTTTATATGAGAACTGACAAAGTGATGTATACTATGAATGATGAGATGAACGATAATCCGCCAGAGAAAGAGGGTGAAGGGCTGGCAGATGGTGATCTGCTTGGCGGGATTGATATCAAATCGACAAGGGATCTCGAGGTTCCGCAACTGCTCATCGATCAGGTGATCGGGCAGGAAAGTGCCAGCGCAATCATCAGGAAAGCGGCACAACAGCGGAGGCATGTGCTGTTGATCGGAACTCCGGGCACCGGAAAATCGATGTTAGCTCAGGCAATGGCTGAATTGCTGCCAAAAGAAGAGTTGAAGGATATTCTTGTTTATCATAATCCGGAAGATGGAAATAACCCAAAAATACGCGAAGTTAAAGCTGGCAAAGGTACACAGATCGTTAATGCTCACAAATTAGAAGCCCAGCGAAAGGCACAGATAAGAAACACGATTTTACTGGTAATTGGATTCGCAATCCTTATTTATGCAGCATCCCTTGGCGGAATGGCTCTGCTGTGGGGAATTCTTGCTGTTTTACTGATTATGGTGATCGGCAGGCAGTTCGTGCATGGCGAGAAAGGAGTGGTGCCAAAGCTGCTCGTAAACAACAGGGATCGCGATTCGGCGCAGTTTGTGGATGCGACAGGCGCACATGCAGGTGCGCTGCTCGGCGATGTGCGGCATGACCCGTTCCAGTCAGGCGGACTTGAAACACCGTCCCATGACCGAGTTGAAGCCGGCGACATCCATAAGGCGCACAAAGGAGTGCTATTCATCGATGAGATCAATATCCTGCGCCCTGAGTCCCAGCAGAGCCTGCTCACAGCGCTGCAGGAGCGAGAGTATTCGATCACAGGGCAGTCAGAGCGCAGTTCAGGCGCTCTTGTCAAGACACAGCCAGTCCCGTGCAACTTTATCATGGTCGCCGCAGGAAATCTGGATGCCGTAGAGGGCATGCATCCCGCGCTCAGGTCAAGAATCAAGGGCTATGGATATGAGATCTATATGCATGATTCGATGGACGATACCCCGGAGAACCGCCAGAAACTCGTTCGGTTTGTTGCCCAGGAGGTCGATAAGGACGGAAAGATTCCTCACTTCGATCAGAGTGCCGTTCGGGAGGTTTTGCGCGAGGCAAGAAGGCGGGCTGGGAGAAAAGGTCATCTCACACTGAAACTGCGTGATCTCGGCGGTCTTGTCAGGGTTTCGGGCGATATCGCACATGCGGAAGGAGCACCGGTGGTGACCTCAACTCATGTACTCGCCGCGAAGCGGATGTCCAGATCGGTTGAACAACAGCTCGCAGACA
>DAOWIV010000038.1 GCA_030640725.1 Methanosarcinales archaeon
ATCTGTTCATCCGCAGAGCCGTACATGGCAAAGACTCGGTTCCGTTGCATACGCCTGCTTCCCCGTCCGATCCGCTGGAGAAGCGATGATATGCTCCACGGGACTTCCGCAAGCACGATGGCGTCGATATCCCCTATATCAATCCCTATTTCAAGCGTCATGGTAGCCACGCAGACTCCGTACTGCGCGTCCTTCATGAAACTCTCGGCTTCTCCACGAATCGATCTGCTCAAACTGCCATGGTGGACAGCAACGCGGTTGGAACCCCACAGACCCATGCATTCTCTGGAAAACTCCTCCACTGTGGCTCTCTTATTGCAAAATATGAGCAACTTCCGGATCTTCTCTCTTTTCACGCAGTCAAACAGTTCTTCAGCCGATTCAACAAGCGTGTAGTCAATTTCTCGCTTACCCGAGTCGGTGATGACCTCAAAATCTTTGAGATATCTGCTTCCCACCTCCTCTGGAGATGCTATGGTTGCAGAGAGGGCATAGATATTGAAATCCGTTTCTGAAAGATGTTTTAGCCTTTTCAAGAGCAGTCTGAGTTGATCGCCTCGATGTGTGTTGTCGATGAGATGTATCTCATCGAGTATGACCGCTCTTATATTCTTGAACGAGCCTGGATGTCGGCAGATCATCGAATCAAACGATTCAGGTGTGGTGATCAGGACATCTGGAGACTTATCCGGGTTAAATCGCGGCGTATCGCCGGTTTTCAGCGACACCGAGACTCCAAGTTCATCCATCTGCCCCCTGAGGCGGTCGTGCATATCGTTGACCAGTGCCTTCGTCGGAGAGATGTAGAGGATCGCAATGCCACCTGCGCAGTCCCCACCGCCCCACCCTTCCTTCAAATACCGCTCGATCAGTGGCGCAATCACGGCTTCGGTCTTTCCACTGGCGGTGGCTGAGACGATGATCGCGTTCTTCCCGCTAAGGACCACAGGAATGGTTCGCGATTGAACCGGGAGGAGTCTGCCGTATCTGCTAAAAAAAGTCATCCACGTACGCCTGAGCCTTCGTCTGTCAGAATCCATCCAGCAATTCCCCGATCGGCTTATCAGGATGAAAACGAGTGAGATCAAGAGCTTCTACCAACCCCTTGATGAATCTGCGGGGTTCCGGAGCCGATGTTTCGTCAGGCTCGTTTGCATTCATGTCTGTGCAATATGCTTGCGGTATCATAAACATTATGCGCGTGGTTTAGCTTCACACGTTCCTTTTGGAATGCGTAGCGAGAGTGGAATCGCTATTGGAAGCGCAACTGTGGGTTGAACGAGAAAAAAGCTATCGACCGTTACAAACGCCCCCCTTCCATCAGCCATGTATGCATCATATCTGGCGGTGGTTGTCATGAAAGAACATGCGAGCGATCTTTGGCGCGGGCGTGCTCGTGCTGCTGCTTGCTGGCACGGCGGCGGGTGTGTCTGGTGCGAGCACGAAAGAGAATTGTAGGAAAAAAGCTTATGTAACTACGGATGTATACATCTGTAATATGATCGTTTCGGACGCTTCGACGCTCATACTTCTTGCAAGGGTGAGCATTTTAAGAAGATTCCTCTCTGCTTTCGGAAAAATCATCGTCCCGGAAGAAGTGGCAAAGGAAATGACAGTAGCACACAGTCTGGATGCAAGAATGCTGGAAAGGGAGATACAAGAGAAAAGTATCATCGTGGAAAAGATAAGATCGAGCACAGATGAAGTAACAGGGCAGTTCAGACTGGACAAGGGAGAAGCAGAAGCGTACGTTCTTTATAACGAGTTGCATGCAAGAGTAATACTGACAGATGATGGGGAACTGATCAAGCTGTGCAAACTCTTCGAGATTCCATTCGTTAATGCTCTTGCAATCGTTGTACGGATGTTTGATCGCGGATGGCTCACCAGAGACGAGACCTGCGAGTACTTGCGAAAACTGAACGATTACGGCAGATATTCCGGAAAGGTTTACAACGTATTTAAGAAGGAGGCGAAATGTCCATGACAATCTCGGTTAGATATGAACCAAAACAGGATCTTGACTTCATCACAGGGGTTCTGGGGCTCACCATGTCAGAAACCGTGCGGAGTCTGATAGACGAAGGCAGGAAGATGAAAGCCCTGCAACTGTACAGGCATGGGAAGGTCAGTCTCGGACTGGGCGCGAAAGTAGCAAAACTCACGTTATCGGAGTTTATTGATCTTCTCAAGGAGCATAATGTGAAGCTCAATATCGATGTCGAGGATGCGAAAAGCGCGCTTGCTTATGCGAGAGAGAATCTGTGAGCGGAGATTAGTAGGGCGGCGGCATGAGCCGATCGGGGTGGAGAGCGGTTGGTATTTGCCGGATGTTGCCACAGTCATTGACGCAGAATATCAACGATTCTTTCAATTACTTCGTTGATTTTCTTCTGTTTGAGGCTGCCGGCTTGATACAATATGATGCTGCTATCTGCTGTAAAAATACGATTTGGTCTGATATGGCTCCGTTGTTTAAGAGTTCCGGTCGCAAAATCATCTTCATCAATTAAAATGGCGTACTTGTCTCTGACCCACTGACTGGTTATCTGACATAATATCAAGTCGTTTCCTCCCAATTCAGCGATAACTAAAGCAGGTCGTCTTTTCGCCTGAGTTAGATCAGAGAATGGAAAAGGAACAATTATAATGTCTCCTTTTACAAATCTCGCCAAGCTTCATCCTCCTCAGGTCTCAGCCAATCTCTTTTGAGGGATGATTCACTCGCAATCATAGTTTCCAGTTTATTCGCCTTAGCTTTCATCTTTAGAAACCGAATAAAGTCCAATATTTCTTCGAGAAATGATTCCGGAACTTGCTCGATCTCATTTACAATCAATTCGACTTTGGTCACATCGGTCATATTTTCACCTCACAAGATTATACGCCATAAGTCGGTTATATAATTTATGTTCGGCAATTTCTGATAACGGGCGGCGGGGTTTTTGTGGAGGGTTTGCGAACCCGGGCTCTTTCGGGCGAGAATGCAGGTGGGAGTGTATGCGCCGCAGATCATGTGGATGGCGGCGCGGGTAAGCCTGATTCCGCAGGGGTGAGCGAGACCGGGCGCATCCCGCGGGCATGCATTGATATCTGGTCCCGGGTCCGGGGTTGTCGGGCGTGACCGTTCGTCCGGGGATCTATCTGTTTGTGTCGATCTGGCATTTGGGACGGTTTTCCGGGTGTGTGTGGGCGTGCCGGACAGAGTCGCCTGATTGTGTGTGCTGGTGGCGATTCTACTGGTCTCGGGCGAGCAGGGGGTTCTGGCGTGGGATGGCATCTGTGCAGCGGTTGCGCGGAGGGGGTGGCAGATGGGTTACCTTTTTATGCGAGAAGATGGACGTTAGGGGTGGCGTCTCGGATGTTGGTAATCATGAACGGGCATAACCAGACAGGAGGATCGAATGCTTTTTTGAGGGTGTTTAGCTGCGCGGGCATGGTTGCGGCGATGATGCGCGGGCGTGCTGGCTCGCGCTCTCGCGGACGAGGAGGGGGCGAGGATGAGCCGATCGAGATGGATGATTGTGCTCACGGTTCGCGGTGCTGGTGTTTGTGGGCGCAGGGGCGGGTGCGATGCGGGGTCGCGCGAGGAGGTGTAGTTGGTGGTATGTTTATAGGTGATCTGATATGAGAAGTAAATTTGTTGCGGTTGTAATTGTGGCAATGTTGGTTATGCCATCCATAGGGGCGGGATCTGCAAGTGGTGTGGCATATAGTTCTAGTGTCATGTCAACCCTGTAATGTCGCAAAGAATATAACACATGTTCTTTATAGTCAATCTGAGATGATTGAATATGAAGAAATACATCGTGACACTTGCCAAAGAGGAGCGCGAAACTCTTGACGCACTTACTTCCAAAGGTAAACACCAATCACAGAAAATCCTCAACGCTCTGATTCTACTCGGGTGCGATGAGGGGGCGTATCAGATGCGACGTTCGACCAACGAAGTAATGGCATCTGCCCTGAACATAAGTATGAGGAAGATTGACCGCGTGAAGAAGCGATTTGTCGAGGAAGGTATTGAAATTGCCCTTAATGGGAGAAAAGGAAGTCGCATCTATGCTAAAAAAGTCGACGGTGATTTTGAAGCCCATTTGGTTGCATTGAGTTGCAGTGAGCCGCCTGTTGGCTTTGCGAGATGGTCTCTGAGGTTATTAGCCGACAGGGTTGTCGAGCTTGATTATATTGATAGCGTTTCTCATGAAACGATACGCCGCATTCTAAAAAAAACGAAATCAAGCCTTGGCAACGAAAAGGATGGGTAATTCCACCGGAGCAAAACGGCAACTTTGTTGCAAATATGGAAATGGTGTTGGATGTTTACAAGCGTCCGTTTGATCCACGATATCCTGTCGTGTGCATGGACGAATCACCTAAGCAGCTGATTGCAGAGACCAGAACTCCTATCCCTGCAACGCCAGGGCATCCGAACATGCGTGATTACGAATACCGGCGTTGTGGTATGTGCAACGTTTTTCTCGCCGGTGAGCCATTAGCAGGAACGCGCATGGTGAAGATCACCGAAAGGAAAACCAAGCGAGACTGGGCTCGTTTTATGGAAGAAATCGCGAATCAATACAAAACAGCGGAAAAAATAACGCTGGTGATGGACAATCTGAACACACACGTCCCCGGATCGCTCTATGAAACGTTTCAGCCAGATAAGGCAAAGGCAATATTAGGTAGATTCGAGTTTGTATACACCCCGAAGCATGGGAGCTGGTTGAATATGGCCGAGATTGAGTTGAACGTGCTCACCGGACAGTGTTTAAACAGAAGAATCGATGACATCGAGGTTGTCAGGAAAGAGGTACTGGCATGGCAGGAATTCAGAAACAACAAAAATGCGAAAGTCAATTGGCAATTCACTGCAGAGGATGCCCGGATAAAGTTATCTCGTCTTTATCCGACACTTGAAAGTTGACGTGACACTAGTAATGGTGTTATTAGTAACCCAATGAATAACGCACTATCAAAAGAAATAACGCAATTTAGTAATGCAAGCCACGTACAACCTCAGATGCCTTTTCCCTTTTTGTCATTAACTGGGTATGACTTTATGAAAGATGGAAATGCCTCTATTTTAAACGAAGAGCTTGCTGGAGACTCAGCGGCACCAGAAGAAGTGGGGAATAGGACTTCTCAGCATACTGGATTTAGTGGTGGTATTCCACACACTCTTTTCCCTATTTCATTAAATAGAGAGGGTGTATCTTATTTGCAATTTAAAACAGTTCCTGCTAATTCAAAGATAATATTTCTTAATACGAATAAGTCAATATTTAACACTGAATGGGATGGATACTCTGATCTTGCAGATCTCTTAAAAAATATGGGATTTAATGTTGAAGAAAGAGACGTTAATCCAATAACATACAATCAAATAAAGGATTACGATGTAATTGTAACTGACATTCCGCAGGTCGCCATCCAT
>DAOWIV010000268.1 GCA_030640725.1 Methanosarcinales archaeon
AGACGGGACTCGTTCTCTAAAGTCTGCATTCTATCACAAAGTCTTTCGATTAATCGAAATATTTAAGTACTATTACTTACACCTATACAATCAGACAAGTCGATCAATCGACAAGTCTGAACAAAAGGAGGTAAACAACATGAACAACCACAACAACAACCATATCGAACCGCGGCTGGATGAAACTCCAGCCGTGGAGATCATAAACGCCAGAAAGAGCTACCGCATCGGCGAAATGGAAGTGCCGGTACTCCGCGGCATCGATCTCTCGATCCGGCGCGGCGAGTTTCTTGCGATCATGGGTCAATCGGGCTCGGGCAAGAGCACGCTCGCGAACCTGATCGGCTGCCGTGATCATCCCACCGAAGGAGAGATCCGCGTTCTCGGAAATGTCGTGAACAAACTCTCTGAAGGTGAACTCGCGCATCTTCGCGGCGAGATCGGGTTTGTATTCCAGACCTTCGATCTCACGTCCGGGATGAGTGCCTTTCAGAATGTCGAACTTCCAGCGATTGTGTACCAAAAACACGGCTGCAATCCAGAAAAGCGCGCGAAGGAACTCTTAGAACTCGTAGGACTTGCAGGTCGCATGCATCACAAGCCAACAGAACTATCAGGCGGGCAGCGCCAGCGTGTTGCGATCGCAAGAGCGCTCGTAAACGACCCATCGATCATTCTCGCGGACGAACCCACTGCAAGTCTCGACGCCAGAACAGGAGCAGAGATCATGAATATCTTCAAGAATCTGAACAGGGATGGGCGCACCATCATCATGATCACGCACGATCCAGCGATCGCATCTCATGCTGACCGGATCATGCACGTAAAGGACGGGCTGCTGGTAAACGGGAACATGAACACCTGAGGTGAGCAGCATGAACAACCACAACAACCACAACAACGGCGAACCGCGGCTGGATGAAAATCCGTTCGATGGTATCACCCAGAGGGCGTTACTGCATCAGCAAAATGTGAGTGCCGATACGGCGCGGCAGCGATCCGTCGGTTCAGAGTACCGGGTCACTACCCGGGCACGGACTATCCGGCTCGGACAAGAATGTGAGGTGCGATCTGCGCAGCAGCAACGGAGTCGTGACGGAGTTAGTAAAGGTATATGCCAGCATCACCACAGGCAATGCGCCTGCAAAGACATACACCATGATGAACAGGAGGCAAGATCATGAAGATCATTGAGTACCTGAACAGAGATGAGCGCACCATCATCATGATCATGCATGATCTGGAGATCATATCCAACGCTGTCTGGATTGCGCGTGTGAAGGGCGGACTGCTGGTAAATGAGAATATGAACACCTGAGGTGTGCAGCATGAACAGCAGAAAACCATTGAAATTCATCCAGCAGCGAAAACTGAGATCACTGGTGGATGTCTTGAGCACAACATCATATACGGGACATGACCACAACCGAGCGTCAACGATATCAAAAATCAGGAGGGCGTACGCATGAACGACCACAGCTACAACGAACCGCGGCTGAATGAACCTCCAGCCGTGGAGATCATGAACGTCAGTTACTGCATCGGCAGAATGGAAGTGCCGATACGGGGCACGGCACAGGTCCACCATTCTGGAGTACTGGATCACAATCGAGCACGGATCAATCCGGATCGGGCAAGAATGCGTTGCCAGCACGCTGATTGCCAGGAGATGAGATCACGAAGAGATTTGAAATTTTAGAACCTGCTGTGTTGCTTGAGGGCTGACAAAGTAAGAACAAAAGAAGGTGAGAAAGATGAAGAACGAAAAAGCAGCAAGGATCATCCGGCTGCGAAAACCACCATCGCTTGTGGACGTTCTGAGCACTGAACCGGATACAAGACGTGTTGAACGCAATCACAGGAGGTGTACTACATGAACGCAATCGAGATACATGACCTTGCAAAGAGTTTCAACGGATCGCCCGTACTTGATGAAATAAATTTTAAGGTACGGAAAGGCGAGATATTCGGATATCTCGGTCCGAACGGTTCTGGTAAGACGACAACGATGCGGATCATGCTCGGTCTTCTGACGCCGACGTCAGGGAAAGCGCTGATCCTCGGAGAGGAACCTGATGATTCCAATAGTGATCTCCGTAGCAGGATCGGCATTCTGCTGGAGAACAACGGGTTATACGAGCGATTGTCCGCATACCAGAACCTGCTGTACTACGCACGGCTTTACGGGGTTCCTGATCAGGATAGAGTTGAGAAGATCGAGAGACTTCTCGAGTTCGCAGGGCTTTCTGACCGCAGGAACGAGAAAGTCGGCAGATTCTCAACAGGTATGAAGCGGAAACTCGGGCTTGAAACCCAAGTTTCCCACCCAAAAATCAAAACCAGCAGCGTAGGGCTGCATGCCTCTAAAATTTCCGCTATTTCTTGGTCGTAATCTTCTTCATTTAAT
>DAOWIV010000183.1 GCA_030640725.1 Methanosarcinales archaeon
ATAATATAAAATGTTGGTCGTAAAAATGAAGAGATATATCTAACGATAGGGGGTGGAAGTGGGCAAGAAGCAGTCTGCTGCAACTGATTTTCTACTACAGTGCCATCAAAAATTAGCGATCAGCCGTGGGAAAGGCGGGATATAATATATTTAAATCACAGGTGTGATCCGAATATCCAATAGGAACGGTTGATGGATGGACTTTTTAACCGAACACCGATGCATATACCTTTGGTCTCTGGTAAGTCAACCGCCCCACTCTCGAGATAACCTTAAACACTCCGGTCGATCTACAACGTACAATATGAAACGAAATGAATTCCACGAATTGATATCCATTGAAAAGGCAGAGCAAATCCTTAAATCGATCATACATGGCAGCACTGAGGTCGTGCCACTCGATCAGGCGTATCGCCGCATACTTGCAGAGGACGTGGTTGCTGCGATTGATGTGCCGTCGTTTGACCGGGCAGATATGGACGGTTATGCGGTGCGTGCGGCAGATACATACACTGCACGGGAAGATGCGCCTGTGCAACTTGTGATCAGGGGCGTCGTCCATGCCGGGTACGTTCCCGCGCTTTCTATCTCCGCAGGGGTCACTGCCGAGATCGCAACCGGCGCAATGCTCCCTGATGGCGCAGATGCCGTCGTGATGGTTGAATACACCGAGCAGGCAGGCGCTTCCACACGTTCTGCATCTTCCACACCGCCCGAATCCGGGGAGTCTGCCGAATCTTCCGTATTGATCAGGCGGGCGGTCCATGCCGGAGAGAATGTGATGCGGGCGGGCGCAGATATCAAGCAGGGGCACCGGGTGCTGTCGCGGGGCACGCAACTTGGGTCACGGGAGGTAGGGGTTCTCGCCGCCATCGGGCGCCATGATGTCAGCGTATCCTCCTTAAGTGTCGGGATCGTCTCGACCGGAACCGAGCTTGTGCCGACCGATGAGCCGCTGCAGGCAGGGCAGGTGCATGATGTGAACTCGCATACGATCTGTGCTGCCGTGCGCGAATGCGGCGCATCTCCGGTGATGTACGGGATCGTTTCGGATGACCCGGAAAAAACGAAGGAAACCCTCGAAAAAGCGATTTCACAATGCGATCTGGTTCTCACATCGGGCAGCACGTCTGCCGGATCCGGAGACATCATGCCCCATATCTTAAAGGATCATGGCGAGATTCTTGCACACGGGATTAATATCAAGCCGGGAAAGCCGATGATAATAGCAAAAATGGAGAAACCGGTTATTGGACTACCGGGGTTTCCAACATCTGCGCTAAGCATGTTCCATTACATGGTAGCGCCGAGAATACGCGACGTTCTTGGCTATGAGACCGTAGTGAAACACAGGCAGGCTGTGCTCGGGACACGCGTCAGGTCTGCCGGGCGGCATCAGCTCCTGCCGGTTGCGCTCGTGCGGGATTGTGCGTTTCCGGTGCAGAGGGGTTCTGGTGCGATCACAACGCTTGCATCGGCTGACGGTTTCATTGAGATCATTCCTGACATCGAGATCATGGAAGCAGGTGACCGGGTCGAGGTCGTGATATTTGGCGAGGAGTCCGTACCAGATTTTGTGCTTGCGGGCACGCCAGCGGGTATCGTGGACATGCTTGCAGGGATGATGCCATTTCGTGTGCGGGGGATCCATGCAGGCGCAACTGCCAGCATAGATGCCGTGCAAAACGGGATAGTGGACGCCGCATGCGTCCCGTTTCATGCGGAGAGACACTCCAGTCTACAGGGCATCCGGGAGCTCTCGATCACACGAGTGACCCTCCATGATAATCATGAATACATGTTTGTGGTTCTGCAAGATCGGATGGTTCAAGAGCAGATCGGGGCGCTTCTCTCGCGGTGCGTGGGGTAAGCAGAGCAGAAGATGATCTGGTGGCGACATGATACCGACACCACACGAGCCGCAGTCACAACCATAACCACAATCATAACCACGCCACCGACATGCGCTTATACTTTCACACACATCGAAATGATCACCATGCGCTTTGATCTCCATATCCACTCTAGATATTCAAGGGACAGCTGGTCGCCGATCGATTCGATACTGAAACATGCTGTTGACATCGGTCTTGACGGGATTGCGATCTGCGACCACGACACGACGAAAGGCGGGGTCATCGGAGAACAACGCGCAAAGGAACTCGATCTCCCACTTATCGTGATTCCCGGAATCGAGATAACGACAACGAAGGGACATATCATCGCTCTTGGGGTGCGGGAGGATATTCCTCCGAAACAAACGCCGCAGGAGACGGTTGCACGCATACGCGAGCTTGGCGGCGTCGTCGTGGTGCCGCATCCGTTCAAGCGGTTGAGCCACGGCATCGGGGATTTCTCAGACCTGGACGTGGATGCAGTCGAGGTATTCAACTCGAGGTTCATCACAGGAGAGGCAAACAGGAAAGCCGAGCGGATGGCGCTTGCGATGGGGATTCCGGCGGTGTCGGGCAGCGATGCACATGCCGTGATGATGATTGGGTATGCTGTGACCGAGATTGCGGCAGAACGCAGCCAGCAAGCTGTGCTGGATGCGATCCGCGATGGAAAGACCCGGGTTTATGGAAAGCGCACCCCGATCAAGATCTTTGCAGCGCAGATGATCCGAGGATGGTGCCGGCGAGCGAAAGAGCTGCTCGGAATCAATGTGATCTGATCATGGTTTACCCGACCTCGTGCACATAGACCTCGCAGTACTCATCGCGGTGGCTCAGAAGCTTCCTGACCTCAAGTTCAGCCATTCCCTTGGATGCGCAGTGCATCGCGCCCGAAAGATCCCCCGGCAGACGTGGCATGCATCGGCATCATTGGCAAGTGGGCAATTATACACGGTGTAGTGGGCTGTGCTGCCGCTGACATCCCATATAACACCTCTTCGATCTGGTCTCGTAGTTCGCATGCGATCCCTTCAACGGACGCTCATGCCAGAATTCGCTCTTGCATCTGTTTCGCCCATCCGCCCGCAATCGTGATATTTCACAGAACCTGACTTCACCACCACCGTGCCATCAGCGGGCGACGCGCCAATCACCGCTTCTATGATGCCATTGACCGCCTCCGCGCTGGGGGCATCCCAGTCGCAGATTCCCCTGCCGGAATCACCAACGAATGTCCAATGTCAGGTCAACTGCGATCCGATCTTTCTCAGAGATTCTCTTGCCAGCGCGATACCCAGTTTTGCAGGGTCTGTTTCAGTTTCAAAGAGCCGCTCTTCTAAAGGTTTTGGGAAAAATCTTTCCTCAAATTCCCTAGTTCTGACGTTTTCTGTGGTCGCTAACGGTAGCCTTCTCGCGTATGTAGAAAAACGCGGGCGTACCCCTCTCAACTTTGCGTCTCTCGCGCCTTTGCGACCTTGCGTTAGATCAGGTGAACGCAAAGACGCGATGACGCAAGGGCGCAAAGTTGGAAACCACAGAATCCATTAGAATCAGCAAATTCCTTCATCGAACGGTATACATGCTCTTTTTCATCATTCTTCATCTCTGCCATCCACCCACTCACGCCTCCGACAGAGCCTCCACAACCCCCGCGAGAAACTCACCCAGCTTCTTCTCACTCAGATTCGGAAGCGACTGGTCAGCATTCGGCTGATGCCCTTTTGTCAGCGAGATCGTCTTGATGTGCGGCGCAAAGTGCTTGAGCGCGGAGAGCATCTGGGCTTCGAGGTAGTAGAGTACGTCCGTAAAGATCGCAAGATCGTGCTGCCCCTCGCCGCGGACGCCGCCCCATTCCGGACTCTTCAGAAGATTCGTGATCTCGATTGCACCCATCTCCCGGTCCGGACGGGCGCCCTTCTCACGCATCGCACCTGCAACGTGCGCTGTCGCAACGATCGGGATATCCCTCTCCTTTGCGAGATTAAGCGCCCAGTCAAGATGCCTTAGCTCGCTTCCAACGATTATGACCGGGCGCTTGGCTTTCTTTATCGCCGCTGCAACGCTCGCAGAGGTTGCGACCTTCCCGAGATGCGGACCCGGGACGTTTGCGCACTGGTATGCTCGTGTCATTGTTAGACCTCCTCCGCCTCAGGTACAAGCCTGCTCGGATCACCTATCGCCTTTCGTGGCTCCCAGCCAGCTTCTCCCAGATATTCCATGATCTCATCCTTCATCGTTATTGGGATGTCAC
>DAOWIV010000150.1 GCA_030640725.1 Methanosarcinales archaeon
ACTGATAGGGTGTCAGAGATCGACATTTCTGGCATCCGCAAGATGTTTGAGGCAGCCGGCACCGGTAGCATCAATCTCGGGCTTGGAGAACCCGACGTCCCGACGCCGGCACATGTCTGCGATGCTGCGATTGATGCGATCAGGGAAGGGTGCACGAGGTACACGCCGGGCGCAGGACTGCCAGAACTTCGGGTTGCGCTTTCAGAGAAGTTCCTGCATGACAACAACATCGCTGTGGGTCCTGACGAGATTATGGTGACGTCCGGCGCAAGCGAGGCGCTGCACATAAGCTTGCAGGCGCTGGTTGAGCCGGGCGATGATGTACTGGTCCCTGATCCGGGTTTTGTCTCGTACACGGCGCTATCACGCATCGCAGGCGGGCGAGCAGTCAGCGTCCCGCTTGTTGATCTTCGTCTCGACCCTGACGTGGTGGCTGAGCAGATCACACGCAATACAAAGATCTTGATCGTGAATTCACCGTCAAATCCGTGTGGAACTGTCCAATCAAGAAAGGAGATACAAGCGTTCGCAGAACTTGCCGAGGATCACGACTTTACGATCATCTCTGACGAGGTCTATGAGTTTTTCATCTACGAAGGCGAGCATGTCAGCCCCGCGGAGTTCACAGACAACGTGGTCACAGTGAATGCAGCTTCCAAGACTTATGCGATGACCGGTTGGCGCCTTGGGTACCTTGCAGCAAGACCTGAGTACACCGAGCAGTTTCACAAGGTGCATCAGTATGTGCAGGCGTGCGCAAACTCGGTTGCGCAGATGGCGGCGCTTGCAGCAATCACCGGTCCACAGGAACGCGTGACAGAGATGCGGGATACGTTCAAACAGAGGCGGGATATCGTGCTTGCCGGGCTTCGGGAGATGGGTGTCGAGTGTATGACACCTACAGGCGCATTCTACGTCTTTCCGCGGGTTGGGGATGGCGACCGCGTCGCAGCGGATATGGCTGAGCGCGGCGTGATCACGGTGCCGGGGTCTGCATTTGGCATATATGGTGCGGAGCATGTCCGCATGTCGTATGCCGCAGGCGAGGCAGAGATCATACGTGCACTTGAGAGGATGCGCGGAGGGTTTTGAATCGCATGGGATGGTGCCCGGCGAGTGTATTAAAATCCTTCATCGAGCGTAAGGCTGTTTTCAACAATAAGTCCCGGGTCATGGGACGCTACCAAAATCCGGGGGCACCCTCAAAAACCCTTATCTGCCCACGAACCCAAAGTTGCACTCACAATGTGTCTTGCAGTACCAGGGGAGATTCTGTCAATAACAAACAGCACAGCAACCGTTGATCTCGGGGGCATCAAACAGGACGTGGGGCTGGATCTGGTGGACGGCGCCATGGTCGGGTGGCGATCTTGTAGCATACTATCCATCGCGAATGGTTCTCGGGATGCTACACGGGGTCATTGGCAGCAATTCTAATTATGGACTGGAATTTTGTTTGGCGCATACTATCATCATCTTATGCGAATAGTTAACGCGATATAAAGTAAAAAAGTGACATATTTTTTAAGAAAAACTATTGCTATCTTATATTTTTTGCTGTTTCGAGTCGTTGAGGACAGCAAGAATTTCCAAAATGAGAATTGCTGGGTCATTGGTGAGCGAGAACTGCGCAATCTCGATTTATGGTTCAGGTATGGTGAGGATGAGCGATCCGCAGTTCTCAGGCAACTGGGGACTGGGATCAACATCTCGCACACAACGAGCATGGGCAGGGTGCTTGATGCAGTATCCGCACTTCTTGGAATCTGTCACCACCGGAGCTACGAGGGCGAGCCCGCAATGAAGCTTGAATCGGTTGCAAGACGCGGGTTGGGGTCAGATGCAGGTGCACCAACCATTCCGCGGTCTTTTCGGGAGATGTGCTTGACACATCACAGATTCTCTCCAGGGTCCATGAGCTGATGGGCGGGGGCCAGGTATTCAAGAGCAGAACTTGCCTACGCAGCCGAGGATGCGCTCGCAAGCGGCGTTGCCGATGCCGCGCTGCGTGCCGCTGCAAAGACCGGAATTGATGTCGTCGGTCTGAGCGGCGGCGTTGCGTACAATGATCGCATTGTCCGGATGATACGGCGGGTCGTCGAGGACTCCGGTTATGTCTTTATCACGCACAAGAGGGTGCCGTGCGGGGATGGTGGGGTCTCGCTCGGGCAGGCGGTGGTCGCGGGCGTTGCAGGGGGTTGATGCGGCAAACTACCTGCCATCACACTTACCCCCTCCAAAAACCCATTTCCAGAGCGGTATAAACTTGATAATCCTGCCTTCATAGTTCCCGGTCGCTTCATAATCCTCTGTTATGACAAAACCTGTTTTAACAGCATGTTCCCGCATAAATTTTAGCATCCCTTTGATATCCCTGCTCCTGACCGTTGACGAATATTTAGACTCGATCGGGATCGTTGATTCGTCCTCAAATAATATGAAATCCACTTCTTTGCCACCATCTCTCCAGAAATGCTCTGCTTTTGTCATGAATTGTATCAGGTTCTCTACAAGTTTCCCGGATGCCGGATTTGCAAGAGCAAGAGCAACACAGGGGTGGATAAGATAATATTTTTTAAGTTTTCTGGAGGAAGCCTTAAACGATCCCCTGAAATTCCTCACATTCTTCAGAATAAAGCAAGTTTCCATGTAATAAAGATAATTACTGATTGTCTGCCTGCTCCTTCCCATTTCCTTTGCTATTTCATCCAGATTAATCATAATTCCCGGATTTGATGCGATAATCCGGATAAGTTTATCTATGAGCTCTACATCTTTGATCTTGAACAGGGTGCTCAGGTCTCTGAATACTGCCTTTTCTATAATGCTCTCTTTTATGTATCTCTTTGCAATATCATCATTGAGATTTATTATTTCGGGAAACGGTTTTAGAAAATAATCGTTCAGTTCACATTTTATCTCATGTTTATATAAATCGATATCGCTCTTGATTTTTCCGACGTCTTTTCCTCTAAGTTCCAAAAACTCCTCGAATGACAGAACATCCAGGTCAAAGTAGAATATTCTACCTGCAAGACTCTCTTTTGCGTTGAGTAAGATGTTAAGAGATGCAGAACCCGATACGAAAAATTTGATCTGAGGATACTGGTCGTAATAAATCTTGATTTTATTCTGCCAATCCTCCAATTTTTGGATTTCGTCCAGAAATATGTAGATCTTTCTGGCAGCAATCTCTTCTTTGAGTATATTTTCACGGTAAAAGTCTATAACCTCCTTTAAATCTTCTACATCTTCATCAAATGAAAAATACAGGATTCTTTTTGGAGCTACGCCCTCTTTGATCAATTGGTCTACAGTCTGGAGCATGATTGTGGTTTTGCCGGTCCTGCGCAAGCCGACAATCGCCAGTATCTGCCTCCGTTCCAGATATTCCCGTATTTCAGAGAATAGATCCCGTTTATACTGCGGTACGAGTTCAGCCCTCACACTGCCAAGCTTCCACCAGGAGTTCATACCAGACAGTTCGTCCATGTTCAACATGTCAGTTACTTGTACTTAACGAATATTTAAATTTTTCGCCATCTTGACTTAACGAATATCTTGATATTGGTGTGAATGTGGACAAGACCGGGGGCGCGGGTCACGAACACATCCGGGTTAGCAGTTCCTCTCCGCTGGTCGTACCTCTTGCAATGAGTATATCGCCTGCATACAGCACCGTTCTTGCGCTTGGGCTGTATACCCACCTATCCTTACGTTTAACCGCCATTATGTGCATCCCGGTCTCTGTTTCAAGCTTTAACTCGCCGAGTGACTTTTCGGCGACCGCAGAATCTGGCAGAATCTCACGTTTGGTGACCACCTCGTCAGACTCGCGCACGGCAATCGCCATGATCGGATGCAACTCGATATCCCGCAGCACAACGTCGGCAAGATCATAAGCGGCATCAGAGATCGCTTCTGACGCATTTGCAAGATGCAGAAGCCCGCGGAGCTGATCTACCTCGTCGATATGCTTTGCCGATTTGAGCACCCAGTGCTGGAGTTCGTATTTCATGCCATCCATCTTATCCTCGATGTATCGCACTTCCTCGGCGATGTCCTTGTTGTAAAAGAGCATCGCGGAGTACGCAAGCCCGATCGCAAGTTCTGACATATTCTTCATCTCGACGATCAGGTCAACAGCCCGATCGAGATCGGCAAGCACACGCTTAAGCTCGAATGTGGCTTGCTGATACTTTTCGCAGGTCGCACACTCAATGAATAAAGGTACGCCTTCGTCATGCCCGCGTGCAAAGACCACGTCGCCTGCCCTGATTCTGGTGCTGTGGTCAGGATCATATATCCAGCTCCGGTCCCGCCTGATTGCGATCACCCACATGCCGGTCTCGGTCTCGAGTTCGATCGCGCCAAGCGTGCGCCCAGCCATCGGCGAATCTGCGCTGACCGTCGCCCTGGTGAGCGTCTCCTCCGCCTCCCGCAGGTCAAGCTTCAGTTCGAGCGGTATCCCGAGATCGAGGAGCGCAATCTTCGCGATGTCGCCTGCGGCATTCGAGATGTTCTCGGCTGCTGCGCCAGCTTGCAGCACACCTGCGAGCGCCTCTGCCTCATCGAGCCGTCGTGCGCTTAACATCGTTGATATCCGCACGTAGTAATCGAGGGTATCCATCTTCTCTTCGAGGCGGATGACCTCCATTGCGATCTCCCGGTCGTCATAGATCACAGCCGAGTATGCAAGATCAAGCATCAACTCGGACGTATCCTTCATATCGATCAGCAGATCTTTCGTACTTCTTGTGCAGTATTTGAGTTCCTTTGTCATGTTGTCGTGGGATGCCCCGTATTCATCTGCGACTTATGCCTGAACATGCAACTTTAACTCCGGCAACATCAGCACGAATCAGCTCCCACTTGGTGTCCCATCCGGGTTCTGATGTTATATCATCAGGTGATATGTCCTTCCATTCGCTGGTCGTGGCATCCATCGTATCACT
>DAOWIV010000116.1 GCA_030640725.1 Methanosarcinales archaeon
AGTACTTGATCGTGGTTACCGCGCCGATGGTCATCGCGATCGCGGTTATCAATCCAGGCAACTCAGAATTGTACACGGGCACATAAGCGAAAGTGCATGGTACCATGCAGAGTAAGTCCAGTTGAATACCTGCGAAGAGCAACACTATGGCAACATAATACAGCATATAATATGGTCTCAGTTGCAGTGCGTCACCGAGTTTTCCGCTGAATTGTGCAAGTGTGTAGAATACAAACATAATCGATACGGGCATTGCTACATCCAAAATGCTATTAATCATTTTTCAACCCTCATCATAATCTTGTATAATATAACAGTAAGTATCAGCGACAGTACTGCTCCGACAAAACCAACTACATGCCAGTCACGACCAAGCGCGCACATCACCCCATACAATATAAAGAGTATTGCCGGTATCAGGAACCATTTGTAATAGGTTTTCTTACCGAAATTCAATTGATACAACCTGCCGATCGCAAATATAAACAGAATTGTGACAGACGCGAGAATTAAGGAATATGCGCCGAGAATGTTTTCAAGGTCTGTCATAAATTAGTCACCGGTCTCTAAACGCCTTAACAAATGCCTGCGCTCTGGCTAGTCGCGGTGCCCCGCTGAATACATCTTCGTATTGCTCGAATGATGTCCCGTCGGTTATGACGGTCAATCCCTGGTCAGTGATCTTGACTTCGTTGATACCTATGTCATGCGCGCTCCCGCGTATCTTGAGCACCGACATCGCCCTTCGCAGTTCCGACTTGATCTCCACGTACCTGAGCATGATTACGGCATCCATGATATACGAAGTGCCGTTCTCGGTGATCTGTTTCGAGCCGAGAAGATCCGCGGTCTCATTGACAAATACGGTGGTGATGTTGTTTGATTTCAGGTACCCGGATGTCTTGCGAACGTATTCATCGCTATCGTCATCAGGCGACATACCGGCAAATCCGTTGATCGAATCGACAAGGACCCTCTTCACTCCGATTTCTTCAACGCAGTCCCGTATCTGGAGCAGGCTCTCGCCTGAATACACCACTCCGGTTGGCGGATACAGGATGCGCAGCATACCATTTTCCTCAAGCTTACCAAGATCCCATCCGAAGGATAATGCATTCCTTCGCAATTGTTCCGCGCTCTCCTCAAACGAGACGATCAGTCCTGGCTCATCCTGACGCGCGCCATCAAGGATGAAATGCATGCCTGACGTGGTCTTGCCTGTACCACTCGGACCGGTCAGCATTGAGGTCGTCCCGCTGATAAGTCCACCGCAGAGCATTTCGTCGAGTCCTGCGATGCCGGTGCTTACGCGCTTGCGCGGCGCAGCGACCGCGCCCCTGACAAGCGGAGGTGCCGGATATGTGATGATGCCATCATCGGTGATCCGGTACACATGCTTGCCGCTTGCATAAGACTGCCCCCGCATCTTCAGCACATCGAGATACCGCACGCGGCATCCCTTCTTCAATTCGTTTGACAGATGTATGATCGAATCTGCAACATAACTGATCGGGCTTGTTTGCAGACTTTGCTCTGTAAACTCACCTGTGACCAGCACAAGTGAGTTCCAGCCCTTCATTCCGACGAAAAGGTCGAAATAGAACTGCCTGCGCTCATTATCAGTCAGTGGTAGATCCATCGTCGTGATCGGATCAATTGCGATGCGGTCCGGCTGGATCGCCTCGACATTCTCGGTGATGATATCCACCAGATCATAAGCCTTGTTCTTCATGATCTCGCGACTCAGATCAAAGTAGATGAGATTCTCGCGCTCATACATCGATGGGTCGTAGAAGCTGAATCTGGACATGTATCCGCTTAACATCGCGATCGGTTCGGATATCGCCGAAAAATAGAGGCACTTTTCGCCAGCCTTAGCCGCTGCGAACATGGATTGTACCGTAAACGTGGTCTTGCCTGTGCCAGCCGTGCCCGCGATCAGCACGGTTGACGGACGTGTGAATCCATGATCCAGTATCTGATCCAGCCCCTGTATGCCTGTTGGAACTTGTTTCATGAGCCTCGCCGCCATGTGCGATTCTGCACCTGCATAATAGCAGGGTTACAGTGACTCAAATTACATGCAACCTATTTATTCTTAACCAACAGAACATTTTCCCCGCGGTGAAATTTTTTTCTCGATGAGCAAAAAAGTTTGGCGTATCAGAATTATTGCACGGCTGCACTACGATTTTTTCACAAAAAATCGAGTAAAAACTGCCCTCCGGGTGGGGTCTGGCGATATACTTCTTCGCAATCGAGTAAAAACTGCCCTCCGGGGTTGGAAGCCAGTTTTTGATCAAACTTTTGTGAAAAGTTTG
>DAOWIV010000218.1 GCA_030640725.1 Methanosarcinales archaeon
CATTATAGATTGCGTTTGTGGGCGGTTCAATGAAGACTGTCAGGTTCTCAGGCGTATTTATTTGCAGGATTTCTTCAGGCTCGTGGTCACCAGCTTTCACTCTTATGTCGCATGTTGATCTCACATAATCCGGTTTTGGGAATGTTGCTCGAACGTCTTTCAAAACTGCGGTTATGTTCTTTGTGGTGTATCCTCTGATCATCACGCCGGACACATTGTGGAATTGCCGGTCATTCGTATAGAAATAGACGTCAACGGTTCTGTCGTACGGTGCCTCGTTTTCAACGGTGGCAGTGACAGTTACAGCCATGCCCTCATCCGGTTCTTCCGGATCAAATGAAATATTAGTAACATGCCACGGACTCGAAACCTCTACTGAACCATACGACTCCACATTGTTTGCAAGATTGTTCTCAGGGTTCTCACATGTATCGATCGTTACATTGAGACTGTGTTCACCACTGATTGCATCTGAAAAATCCCATTCCACCTCGATCTTGTGTGTGCCACCTGATTCAAGCTCACTCACATTCTCCTTGTGAAACAGTGCGTCATTGTCATAGAACTCAACAACAAATTCATCCGCGTCTATAGCGCCGTGATTCGTTATGGCGGCATTTATCTCAAGCACATCCCCGATATACAAGTCTGAGTCATCCTCATCAAGGATTCCAATCTCGGTTACATCGAGGTCTGTTCCATTTACAAATAGTTCTGTGTATAGGGTGTTATTTGTCTCATCAACTTCAGGTATCTTATTATACGGATCAACCTTCGCCAGCGCTGTGCAGGCACCGCCCAGGTTTGTTTCGCTGGTGTTCCAGTAGATTGACACGTATTCCTTGCCGCCCGCATCTACTGAGACGTTTCTCACAGAAAGATCCCGGTTTCCAGGCGTATTCGTACTGTTAACCATGAAGATAACATTCGTACTTCCTGCCACGTCCCCCAGATTTTCGATTGTAGCGTTTAACTCTACCGTTTCACCAAATATCGGCAAGTCCGGATTCGCAGTAATATTCGTAACAGTGAAATCACATGTCTTTACATACACCGGAACAACTATTTCGTTGTTCGATTCATCCGGTTCATGTATTTCATCATCCAGATCAACTACAGCAGCAACAGACATATTACCCATCAAATCGCCTGCGATGTGCCATTCTACTGTGACCGATTGTACGCTGGTGCCGGGTTCAAATAGAAGCTCTGTTGCATTGATGAGACTGCGTAACTCCCACTCACCAGTATCACAAACACTTTCAAACTGTATTTTAACAGAACAATCGCGGTTTGCAAGATTTATAGTCTGCGCGATGGCTGTTATCGTCACGGTCTGCCCCCATTCCAGTTCAGAGGAGTTGCATGGCTGACCGTCTACAGCAAAGAAGACTTCCATGATGGTAAAATCCCTTGAAGCATTCACGAACATGCTCAGGCTTCTCTGATTATTCGTTTCATCAAGCTCCCATATCGTGTTATCAGGGTCGATCATCACCTTGATATCATGCTCGCCATAACTCGCATCCCAGCATGTAGAAACCATGCGGGAATCACCAGCATTCAGGTTTATTATTTCGGTGTGGAAAGCCTTATTAGTGTCATAGAATGCAACCGTCACGTTTTCCACGAGGTCTCCCCCCATGTTTTCAATGGTTGCGCCCACATGTATGATATCGCCATCAAGCGGTGTTTTGTTAAGAGAGAGGTCTGTGATCGCAGGATCAATATTTATGAATTCGACATGTAGATCGACACTCCGGTTGTTGTTCGTTTCATCAGTCTCATCGATCGTTCTGCCATAATCCGCCATAACAACAATGGTGTAGTCGCCTTCGTGATCCGGCGCCCAGTTGAAGTTAACAGACCTGTCGTTGCCCGGACCAATCGATGGTGCATCTACGGTGTCCATCAATAGTTCATCTGCGAAAAAAGCCGCCTCAAACCCCTCGGTGTATGCGGTGCCACCGTTTGCCATAACTGCCGTAACCGTGTTGTTGGTATTGGCATAAAAATCGCGAGGAGGTGAAACCATGGATACAGTCAGGTCGATCGACCCTTCATTCAGATCGATCATCGCTGCGCCATCCGAAACCTCCACATAAGTTATGTTATACCTTGTGCTGTTGATCAACTGATCGTTCCTGCTCGCATCGATCTGCAGCACATTTCCCACACTTACGTTTGCAGCGTCGAGCACGAGTTGATAGTAGTAATGACCCGGATGCGTTTCAGCCGTCCACTGCACACCTGTGTTGAGATTGGTTATGTTCACCACAGCACCTGTGCATCCGCTGCGGTTTTCATAGAAGACCCACCCACATACCATGAACAGAATAGGCTCCGTGGCATTTGAATCGCTGTGTGCCGACGCCACAGTAATATCCACAAGCGACGGTGGTTGTGGTAGTGTTAAATTAATAAATATCCCCCCACCTCCAACCCCCCCATCATCAACCGTGTGGTTTGCCGTGCCAGACACCACACCATCCGTGACATCGAACTCAAGCAGATCGCCGACACTGGCGTTCACCCCACCGAGGAGAGCATGATAGTAGTTATAGCCCGGAACTACATCCGTGCACCATGCCGCACCTGTATCCAGATTCGTTATATTAACAATCGGGTTATTACAGGGAGAACCGTCCTCGTACAAGACATGCCCGGAGATCAGGAAAGGTGTCGGGTTCTGATCGGCAAGATACCCGTCGCTTGAGTTGACCGTGCCGGCTCCTGCAACACATATCATCAATCCAAGCAGCAGATACCATGCTCTCATATAAACTAACCGACCGATTTTTGCAGGATCATCAGCGCATCAAGCGAGGTAACCTCGCCATCTCCACTCACATCAGCCGCATCTCTACATTCTCCGCGGGCAGCCATCTGCAGGGCGATTGCGGCATCATCTGTCGTGACAATCCCATCGCCGTTGATATCACCAGGCAACACGGCACCCGGTGTTCCCCGCACCATCAGGATCGCATTGCTCGCGTGAATTGGTGTGTGGAGATCACGTTCAAACCCGACAGTATTGTCACTTGCTTCCAGATTGGCGCTGATATCTCGCTCATCCACGCAGACCTTGCTGCCCGGATATGCATCTACATTCCATGCATCACTCACAACGGTCTCACCGTTTATGAGCAGGTTGCTGCTGGATGATTTTATCGGTGTAACAACAGTAACCAGTGTTGCACTGGTAACCTCCGCGGTATCAATCGCACCTGAAAAGGTCGCGGTCGCGGTTGCTTCTTCTGTTGATACGCAATAGTGCTGGCATGCACTGAGTATGTCAAAGCCTTCGGTGATCCAGAGTCGCATCCGGTTGTCCGGATTCTCCGCGGGATCCTCGTAGATAATAAGCAGCATCTCACCATAGAGCGTTGCTTTTCCGGATGATTGGGTGTTGTTGATCTTCACCGTGTAATCGCCAGTTCCTGTTACCTGCGTGGTCACATCATAGACGTATGTTCCTTTTGGAGTGTTTTCATAACTTGCAAACGGCACCTGGTCGATGTATGATCTATCCGGTGTGGTGTACAAGACACCTGCAACATCCACATCAAATGATGCCTGACTTCCAGGTGGTGTGCCCGAGCCATCGTACCAGTACAGATAGAGCCTTGCCGCTTCCACGGTCATGCCATCCGGTACCTCGATGTGATGAACTCTTGTAACGTTTGTGCCAGCAGCCAATTCGGTCGCTGTACCGCTTACATTATACACAACACCCCCATACATCTCCACGCCCTCATAACCGGTCAGCGGAGCCAGTGGCTCCTCAGCATCGCAATCAAAGTTCTTGCTTGCGAAGCCATTTACGTAAACAGACGAGTCTTCCTTTGATAAACCGTTGTTGGTCTCGTTCTCCTCTGCAATATCTGTGTTGCCATCAGCAGTCACAGTCAAGGTGATGGGTCTGCCGGTACTAATTGAATCGGGCGCGTATGTGGCACAGTCGGGAGTCCAGATGATTGTGACCGTTTCAATCCGGTCTACCGGCAGACCACCCGATATGGTAGCGCAACCGATCTGTGTACCATCAACAGCAAAACAAACATCGAACGCACCAGTAACGTTGCACACTCCGACATTCCTAACATTCGCCCGAATCTCATTGGTTTTGTTGACAAAAATAGCATTCCCAGCGCTGGAACAATTCGGATTCGGGGTGATACTATCCACAATCAGGTCCGGCGCTCCAATCGTGATATTGCGTTTGAATCCACCGTTTCCAATCTCTGTAGCGCTCACGACATGATCAAACTCGGCTGTATTGAGCGTGCCGCCGTCACTGACACGAACATGCAGCACATCACCTGCGCTTACGCTATCAGAATCGGTCAAAACTTGGTAATAGTTGGAGCCGCCGCTCGTCTCCACGGCAAACGTCTTGCCAGTGTTGATGTTCGTTATCTCTATACCCGGATCATTCACAGATGCGCCATCGCTGTAATCGACCCACCCGTAGATCAAGAACGAAGTCTCCGGGGCTGCGAGCCCATTGCTCGGCAGTAGTGCACCAGCAGTGCTGGTGATCGTTAGTATTAATAATACGCGTAGTATTTTCATCATGGTTTACACCTAAACGTATTCTCAGTTGATCGTGCCAGTCTGTGTCGGCAGGCTCTCGCTTCCGGAATTGATCCTGACGAGTGATTGCGCCGGATAGGACGCTGCCTGTGAATATTATTTTGGGGGTTGGAGTTATATCCGTCTTTGAAACGGCAGATCGATCCAGATCGTGGGCTGGGCTTGCTGGTTTCGCCGATGCATACCTTCCCATCGATGTTGTCATTCGCAACCATGCCGTTGTATGTGTATGCTGCACCTACTGTGCACAGCAGCCAGCAGGTGTGTTTTGGATTTTTATCCATTTTGGATTTACTCACCTCGCTTATCTAATCTGTTTAGCCTGATAGGGCAGACGCATAACCGCATTGCGGTTCGTTCATATTAACTATACTCGAATCACATATCATAGCATTTGGTAACATGGTTGTTAAGAATCATGATATATAAGCCTTACGAACCCCAGGTGTACTTATGCACAACAATCCGCACCGGATGATAACTTCCTGCTACACGAAATGCAATTCTCATATCAATCAGCCACCAACCTCACTACACGAACCTGCCGATCAGGTACACAACAACAAGCATACACCCCCCAAGCAACAATTCAAGCAGCGGCGCATCGATCGAAGCTCTCCGCGTTGCGTCAGAACCATCCTGACCCGACCCGGATTCCGAATCGTTGACAGGCGTGATAGCTTTTTCAGGAAGTGAGCCGATCACCGCAACCGTGGGCATCCCTGTTGTGGTTATGTAACTGTAATCGCTGCTCGAGACCGATATTTCCGGAGGATCAAGCGTCACATTCCCTGGAACCGAAAACCTGATCACATACTCGAGCCCGTCTGTCTCGTTTGCCCCGAGAACTGCGTGAAGTGTCATGTTCCCTGAGACCAGTTCAGCCCCTGGAGGTATGGCGTCTGCCAGATCAACAATCGCATCCCTGTTTCCGGTGTTTGTGCTGCTAAGTAGCACAGTGACCTCGCCTCCGATCGAAACCGTGCCCGGATATGCAGTCTTGTTCACGATTATGTATGCTCCGTCCACTGTTATCACTGGAGAGTTCGACAGGATGCTTACGTTCTTCCCATCCATCGTAAAATCAGCAACCGCTCCCGGAATCTCGAATACTCCGGGTCTCTGTGGTTTTATGTGATATGAGAAGCGCAGACGTTCGGACGGCGTGATATTGAACCTCCAGCAGGGAGTCTCGGTCTCGTTGCCACGTAGCTCAAAACCCTCCGGAACAGTATCGTTCAGCCGGACATCAAGGTCTCTTATTCCGGTGTTCTCAAGATCGATACGCACCCAGACCGTCTGATCCATAGATATGTAACGTGACACCGTCTTTGTGATCTTCAGATCCCATCTCGGCATCACCAGAATCTCAGTCGTTGCTGACTCATTGTACATCACCCCTTCATCGTCAAACCCGGTGACATTGACCGAGATTGTAAACGGCTGCCCCTCGGTATCGTTAATCCACGCAGGGACCAGCAGCCATGCATAACACGTCTTCTCTTCGTCCTCCGAAAGGTTGCCAAAACGCGTGGTAAGATCGCCGTGGCTCAGTTTTAGTTCGCCCGGATCGATCACCACGTCCACGTTCTTGAGCAGGGCATCGCCGTCGTTCTCGATATCGACGGTGACACGGATCTCAGAGTCCCGTGCGGTGTATGCCTCGCAACTGGCACTGATCTCAAGCGAGATCTCAGGCTTTGCCCGCTCCCATACCTCGATGAGGATGCAGGAGTCCTGCCAGCCCACCGGATCCTCTGACCGCGGGTCTTCGTCAGGGTCGGCATATATCTCGATCTTGATCTCGTCATCCCAAGTCAATTCATCGCAGACCATATCTGATGTATCTGATACATTTGCGCAGGTCGCGTTGAGAACCGACTCGTTTAACACGAGATCCCCCTGTTTCAACCGTATAAGCACACGACCGCCGCCCATCTCATAGTGTGTGGACACATCGCTCGCCTCTTCATAATCAACGAATTCGATTGTGTAGTCTCCGCAGGTGTAGGTGTCGCCTTTGTACAGGGTTGCGCTCCCGGCATCGTCCCAGTAGCCCTCGTCATCTGGATCAAGCGCTGAGGTTGTGTGAATCAATGCAGCGCATGTCAGGAAGATTAGGACTGTAACTGTAAGCGTCGTCCGCACCAATCTCGATCTGCCAGCCGTCACAGCCACCATCGTCAGGGACCTTCCTCCACATACACGGTTGCGCCCCCTTCTGTCTCATACAGGCTGGCAACCAGCTTCCCCATCGTCGTGACCTGCTCCTCGGTCATATTCAGGGTCTCAATCTCGGTCTCATTCTTGATGATGACCTGCATGTCCTCCTGCCCCGGATTTTTTACGATGGTGATATCCTGCGTTGTCAGGAGTTCGGTCAGGTTGAAGTGCATCATCGTCACAAGGAGAAGCCCGACAGCAAAGAGCATCGCCACGTCAAAGAGGTTTGCAACGCCTGATAACGGGTCTTCGTCATCATCCGATCTTTTTGATCGGTTTGATCTTTTTGTTTTGTGTTTCATGAATCTCATAAAGGTCACCTGCTTATCACAGTAATTTTTCCGGGAAGAGCCGCATTCAGGAGGTTCAGATAATCGCGAGATCTCCTCTCGATCCTGCCCATCTTGATCCAGCCGTCCCCGGTCAGTATCTTCATCGATGAGCCGGTTCCTGATCGTTCAACCTCTATGCGCACGACATCGGGGTGGCGTATCTCAAAGTTGTATCCGTCTTCTGCCAGAAGGTCAGCCGGCTGCATCCGCCCGAGATACTCTGACCGCTTCTGCGCACGCTTCTTCACCAGATAGATCGCACCAACGAATGCGGCGCATACGAGTAGATTGATGAGTAACAGGCTTGCGAACGAGAGTATCTGGTATCCTGCGATGCGTGCGATGATCGCCGCGCCGTCGATTCCCCCGATCAGGATCATGCAGAGCACTGGATTTGCGAGCATCGAGCCCGCGGTCTTTGCTACGACGATTCCGGACGTCGTGAGCACCATGTCGCAGTAGACGGCTTCGCCAGACCGCGAGGCGACAGTCCGGACTGTGCCAAAAACCCCTTCGCGACCATCACTACTAACAGGAGTCGCGATGTGCGTGACGGCATGGTGCACGGATTTGGCAGGTTCTACAGGTTCCACGTATTCTGAGGGTTCTACGGGTTCGGGGGGTTCCACAGATTCGACAGGTCTCATATACCCCGTACCAGGCAAGGAACTGGCGCTTTCTCCCGGGACATGCCCGAACAGGATCTCTGTTAAGTATTCGATGTCGCCCATATCCTGCCCGTACCAGCGCGTCCTGACCATGAAGACCATGAACCCGATCGCTCCAGCCATCAGTCCGATGACCGTGGTTCCGAATGCGATGATCAAGTTGTTGGCAAGCGCCTCAACATCGCCCGAGATCAGTCCCTGGAGCGCCGGACCCATCGGTATCAGCGTACCCATCAGCCCAAACATCGGTCCGGCGCGGGCAACAAACCTCGTCCGCTCGAGTTTCTTTGATATCTCAAAGTCAATGTCCTGCAGCAATTTTTCCAGTTTTACTTCGAGCATTTCCGAATTATACTCGCTAATCTCCCTCCCGAATGCGGAGAGCCTGTACAGGAACTCGTGCACGAACGAATTCGAGCATGTCTGTCCGAGCACATTAAACGCGCCTGTCAGATCATTTCGTTTCATCAGCGCACTCGCCCTGACCGCGCCCTGCTCCATCTTTGGCAGATCGCGGTGCCGGTTGTGCCACTCGAATAAGAACCCGCCGAGTTCGACCAGACTGACTATGATCAGGACGATCAGGACGATTATCACCGGATAAAGCAGGTTGGACGCGATTATGTAGATGAACTGTTGAAGCGCGTTTGGTATTCCGTAAGCCAGTAGTGTTGGGAGATCCATGTTAATCAGTTATATGGTTGATGTGGTTACTTTTACGTGGTTACACCTATTAGGTATATAAAAGTTTTGTGTAATACATGGTGTTACTAAAATAATTATTTTATACGATAAATCGACCAGTCCCTATTAGAGTAATATCATTAAATAAGAACATAGCATTTTACGATAGATTTATATATCATCGTAACACACATGCTGCGCACCAGTCATAGTCTCGTCCCGCAGTGTGTACGTCTGGACGTGATTAGGATTGCCGGTACCCACGCGTCTGACGCTGGTATATCCGAAAAGATTGGAAAATGAGGAGGGAAATTCGATATCATGTACCAACTGACTCAATGCCCCAAATGCAAGAGCCGCCTGAGCCGTTACGGTCCGATACAGGTCTGTGCCAAATGCGGATACCTGACCCGTGTCGGAACCGTGAACCTGGACTCGATCGTCATCTCGTGTGATTAACAGATGGGCTCAAGTACGGCGGTTACCGTTTCGCCAGTTCCGGGAGGATCCTGCCCGGGATGTCTGCATCCTCTTCTGGCTTGTGATGCCTCTGGCGATGTTTGTAGCTTTGGGTAGTACCCTTTTTGGTAACTCAAGTACACGTCCACAATACATCACACATAAAATAATTTAATATTAAACCCGCCTTTCCCACGGCTGATCGCTAATTTTTGATGGCACTGTAGTAGAAAATCAGTTGCAGCAGACTGCTTCTTGCCCACTTCCACCCCCTATCG
>DAOWIV010000164.1 GCA_030640725.1 Methanosarcinales archaeon
AGCTTAAACTCATATTGCGCTACTGTGGAATCGAGATCTCACTTGAAACGATAATCGGCGTCTATTCAAGTCACGCGCTTGATCCGCATGTCGACCGATACCGTTTCAGGAGCGAATGGTGGGCTTAACCGATGACGAATGGAATTTGATCGGAGCAGGAACACGAGCCTCAGGAACGGACAAAGATGGGATATGGAATAGAACATGGAACACGAACAGCCTTGGTGCTGGCTCGAATTATCTGGTAAGAGCGGTTGCGGATGATGGCACATCCACAAGAGAAGACCAATCAGACAGTACGTTTTCGCTGACAACATACACACCACCATCCGCACCAGCACTCAACGATCCGGGCACCACCGACACCGATGGCAGCTACACGGTCATCTGGAGCAGCGTCAGCGGTGCAACCAGTTACACGCTTGAGGAGGATACAAGCGGTTCGTTTGGCAGTCCTGCTATCGTCTATTCCGGGTCTGGCACGTCGAAGTATATCACCGGCAGGAGCGATGGTACGTACTATTATCGTGTCAATGCGTGCAACGCGTGTGGGTGCAGCGGGTGGAGTAATGTGGAAGATATTGAGGTATCAATACCGGATGTGGGGGGCTGGAACAAAACCTTTGGCGGCACTGACAATGATGTGGCATATTCTGTCCAGCAGACCTCTGACGGCGGCTTCATCCTTACAGGATATACGGGCTCGTACGGTGCAGGTTCCTCCGATTTCTGGCTGGTCAAAACCGATTCCAGTGGTAATAAGCAATGGGACAAGACTTTTGGAGCGACTGAATCTGACATTGCACGCTCGGTCCAGGAGACGTCTGACGGCGGCTATATCCTTGCAGGATGCACGAGGTCTTATGGTGCCGGTTCCTACGATGCATGGCTGGTGAGAATAAATTCCAACGGAGATATTCTGTGGCACGCAGCTCTTGGGGGGACTGGCTGGGATGTGGTGGAGTCTGTGCAGCAGACCTTTGACGGCGGCTTCATCCTTACAGGATATACGGGCTCTTATGGTGATGTTTTTTATGATGCATGGCTGGTGAAAGTAGATTGTAACGGATGCGTCCAGTGGAATACGACTTTTGGAGGGTTCGGAAGGGATGTGGCAGAGTCAGTCAGTCAGACATCGGACGGTGGCTACATCATTGCGGGGTCTACACAACCGCAAGGGAGTTATCTTTTTGCTGCAGGATTCATGAATCCGCTTGGTGTCGATTTTGCTGATGTTTGGTTGGTGAAAACCGATTCAAACGGAAATAAGCAGTGGGACAAGACCTTTGGAGGGGATGACTGGGATACGGCAGAATCGGTCCAGCAAACCTCCGACGGCGGCTTCATCCTTGCCGGATACACGAAATCTTATGGTGATGGCGACTCTGATTTCTGGTTGATAAAAACATATTCAAACGGAATTAAGCAGTGGGACAAGACCTTTGGCGAAACTGACGGAGATTATGCATACTCTGTCCAGCAGACCTCTGATGGCGGTTATATCCTTGCCGGTGTTACTGAACCACATAGTGACACCCCCGCCCCCCTCTCAGAATCCATGAGTCCTTGCGGTGCTGGTGGTTCTGATGTCTGGCTGGTAAAAGCCGATTCGGAAGGGGGCAGGGAGTGGGACAAGACCTTTGGAGGAACCGATGACGATTATGCATCCTCGGTTCAGGGGACCTCTGACGGCGGCTATGTTCTTGCGGGATATACAAAATCTTATGGTGTCGGAGGCTCTGATTTCTGGCTGATAAAGGTGCGGGGGGAAGCAGATCTCACATTGATCGGCGATGAGACAAGAGGTTATACCCTTGATGAGCTCAGGGCGATGCCATCATACACCGCAGGCGGTGGATTCAAGAGATCGACAGGTGGGATAGTTGGACCATTCAATTATACTGGCGTCAGCATCACGTATCTCGCGGATCTCGTTGGCGGGATCATGCCTTCGAACAGCATGAAGATAACAGCCTCCGATGGCTATTCGAGGGCATACACATACGAGCAGGCGATAGGTGATATTACCACGTACGAGGGGACCACCGGACCTATAACAATGGTTCTCGCGTACGAGGAGGATGAAAATCCAATATCGTCCGATTGCGGCGGACCTCTCCAGATCGCTTTTGTGGGATCCGATTCGCCGATAACGGATGGGCACTTCTGGTGCAAATGTATAAACAAGATCGAGATTCTGGGCGGCGTGGATGACTGGAACCTGACGCTAACAGGCGACCTCAACTCCGACAACCACATCACCCCCGCCGACGCCGCAATCGCGCTCCGACTCGCGGCAAGCGGCAGCTGGGACCCCGCGGCAGACGTTAACCGCGACAGCCGCATCACCTCACTCGACGCTCTCATGATCCTGCAGGCGGCGGGCGGGGCGATAGAATTACAATCGTGACGTTTCAGTAGGGCGCTTTTGAATGCGCTATGCGCCATCATCGGCACTGCCATCAACCTTTCCCTAAACATCCAGCAATTCCCGAATCGGCTTATCAGGATGAAAACGAGTGAGATCAAGAGCTTCTACCAGCCCCTTGATGAATCTGCGAGTGTTATCCTTTGGTACGTACTCAAAGACATGTGAGTCTGCCTGGAAATCATAAGCCAGATCGTACAACGAGATGATCTTCTCCGAGATGTTCTCAAAGTATTCCATACCAATGGATCCGATCTCAAATTTCCGGGCGCTCTTCAACGGTTCTATCTCAAACATTTCATCGTCCGGAGTGAACGCAAATAGGATTTTTAAGTTGCACGAGACTCTCCATGTAAACGGCAGCCTGAAATGCCCGCAATACTGCAAATCGCTGTAATAGCCCCACCAGCCTTTGTAGAGTGAATGCTTGTAAAATTTATTCATGCTGACTTCTTTTAACGACACTGAATCATCGCTGCCTGCCAGAACAAGCCCCTTCAAAAAATTCCAGCTTTTATTATTCTGGTATGACGTGTGCCAGAACGAACGGGCGCTCTCGGCTTCATCGAACAGGATCAAGAACCCATCAAGCCCGAGAATGTTCTTCGCAGTCCAGCCAATCCCACTCAATATGTAGCAATAAATATTCCCGCATGTGGAATAATTATACATCTACGGATGGTGCGTCGATTCTCCTTCGATCCACTCATATATCTGCTCGTCATCCTCCCCGGTCCGTATCTTTTCGATCACCGTCCCGAGGTACTCATGTTCCTGCAACTCGTGCCACTCCGGGCTTGCTGCAATCTCCCGCAGAAATTCCCTGAAACCGCCGTTATGCGTTCTGAATTTGAACGAACGGACTATAGCCTCGTATATGGCATTTGGTTTGTGCAGGGGCAGTTCACCCAGGTTCTACTTACCAACTTCCACACCCCACATCAGGCATATATAATTATATCTCCGCGGAATTCTCAGGAGACCTCATGACACCCATAGTGGCGGTCAACCCCGCAGCGTTGCCTCGAGAATCTCGTTGACACGTGATTCATAGTCTACGATGTACGCAGATGCCTGTATCGCAAGTTTTAGCAAGGTCTCGGCGGAAACCTCCCCGTTGCTGCGGATTTCTTCAATGATGCCCTCGTACTGTCCGGGGTCTGTTACGGCGGCGACGTTTTTGAAGTTCTTTATTGCCGATTTCAGGAGCGTGATGCCGCCGAGGTCCATGCGCTCAATCGATGTTAGCGGGATCAGGTTCACGACAACGACAGAGATATCCGCTGTCGCAATCGCAGCATGGACTGCCGGGTGGAGCGTCTTTATTTTACCGCCAAGCATCTCCGAAAACCCGGTAAACTCAGATACACGGGTCACTGGAATTCTGTTTTTCGAAATTTCATTTGCTGTACCTTCTGTTGCAATTATCTCTACCCCGAGATCCGATAGATCACTTGCAAACTTTTTCACGCCTCTTTTGTCAGATATGCTTACCAGGGCTCTCTTCATGTCAATCACTCACTCAGCAGATGATCGAGCACAGACCCAACTTCTATCAGGAATTCATCGAGCGTACCAGTGTTCCTGATGACCTGATCAGCCGATTCTAGGGCTTCACAAAGCCCCCACTTCAGTTCACGTTCGTCCCGCGCTTTCAGTGCGTCCATGTCAGTGACGATGTCGGATCGTTTTCTGCGGGACATTCGCTCCAGCCGTATATCAATTGGCGCAACGATTGATATCAGCATAAAATCATCCCCCAACTCTTTTCTGAACAAATCCACCTCTGCAAGTCCCCTGATGCCATCGATCACCACGATATCCGCATCTTTTTGGAGTTTTCGGATCGCTGGCACAGAGCGCTTCGCAATCGCATCCATCCCTTCTTCTGCCCTCAGCCGGTCGCCCACGCTACCGATCTTTGCGTCGCTCTGGTCAAGCCCGCATCTTTCTGCCTCATCCCTGACGACGTCACCCATCACGACCGCAGGAATGCCACGCTCGCATGCCAGTTGTGCCGCTCTGGATTTTCCTGCCGCCGGCATGCCCACAAATGCGATGATCCTCATATACATGACATCGGCGGGTCACAACCCTTAAATGTTGGGATTGTAAACATAACATAACACATCATGGATGATGCATCCGGAGGCGCCGAGACATCCGGGAATGAGTGTGTTACACCGTGCCGCTGTGGCTTAGCTCGGTAAAGCAGCTGATTCGTAATCAGCAGATCATGGGTTCGAATCCCATCAGCGGCTTCGTTTTAAAAACGCTATCGTGCGGCATGATTTTTTTAAATTTGCGCATCGATATACAGTAGTATACCACCGGAAAACGACAGGTATATATGCCATCGAGCCAGATGCCGTATGCGACTATAATGGCATATTGTGCGAAACCGATACCGGTGAGATAACATGCAAACATTCCTGATATTACTTATATTATATATTGCCATACTGATTGCGATCGGATGGCACTTTGCAAAGAAACAGCGGACTATGACCGATTTCTGGATCGCGGGAAGAGAGATCGGGACTATAAACATAGGGATGTCTGCGGCGGCGTCGTGGCTCACTGCGGGGGCGTTGTTCGGTGTTACCGGGTTGTTCCTCTCGATCGGGCTTGGATCGGTCTGGATCTTTGTTGCGCCGAATATCATTGCGCTTGCACTAATCGCCGTTCTTGTTCCGCGAATCAAGCGGCTCCCGTCGCTCACACAGCCCGAACTGATCGAGATCCGGTACGGTCCGGTGCTGCGGGCGCCGATTGCGATTGCAATCACGATCGTGATGATACTCTTTGCGGTCGCCGATTTCAAGGGGTTTGGCTATGTGCTGGAGGTCTTCTACGGCATAGACCCTATCTACTCGGCAGCGATCATGGTCGTCGCAATTTCGCTCTATGTAACGCTTGGCGGTCTTAGAGCGGTCATCTGGACCGACACAGTCCAGTTTATATTCCTTGCAGCTCTTGCGATTATGATTGGCGCACTTGCGCTCTTTACGCCGGCGCACGGGCAGGACGTATCCGTGTCAGACCTGTTCGGCGCTATGGAACCCGGTTTCTGGAATTTGTTCGCACTTGGCGGGATCGTTGGCGTCTTTATCATGCAGATCGCCATGCTTCCGGGCTGGGTCACAGAGCAGGACCCGTGGCAGCGCGTATGGGCGGCAAGAGACGTGAAATCAGCCCGATCCGGGATGTTGATCGGCTCGGTGTTGATTGCGGTTGTGTTCGGCGCATGTTTCCTTGCGGCGATCGGACTGCACTCGCTGTATGAGGTGCCCCCTGATCCGCACATTGCCGAACAGCTGTATCTCACATTCATCCAGGACACGTTTGCAGCCTCACCAGCCGTCATTGCGCTCATCGCAATCGGCTTTGCCGCAGCCTCGATGTCCTGCGCAGACACGTTTGCGACATCGGGCGCATCATGCATATCAAGGGACATCTACCAGCGGTTCATCGAACCCGGTGCGACCATGGGCAAGATGCGGACCATCAACCGCATCCTGATCGTGGCGATGGTTATCGTCTCTGCCGCAATCAGCATGCGCGTCGAGACCATCCTCGATGCGGTCATCATAGCAACCGTCATCGGTACCGCTTCATATTTCCTTCCGATCATGGGCGCACTCTTCTGGAGGCGTGCAACCGCGCAGGGGGCTCTTGCAGGGCTGGTCATCGGCGGCGGTACGCAGATCGCACTGATCATTGTGGAAGCTACGTATTTCGGGAAATTGGATGATATTTCATCACTTCTCATCGAACACGGCGTTTTGATCGGTGTGTTGCTGAGTGCGGTCACGTTTGTCGGGGTATCGCTCGCAACACCGAAACCGGATGATCGCAGGCTTGCCCCGTTCTTTGCCGACGTGGCAGAGCGTTTCCTGAGGAAGGCGTCAGTGGACCGGAACGATCCTGCATACAAGCGGTTCAACAGCGGGATCGAGGAGTACGTTGCAGGAGAGCGCGTCCATCTAAGCGCCGTGATTGGGACGAAGAGCGGGTTCGACTGGGGCAAACTGGTCGTGAAACTCACAGACACTGGTGCATGGATTGCACCGAGTGGAATTGAGGTTGCATACCGGCTATCGAGCACCGACATGCTTGCATGTCCGAGGATCGTGCATGGCGGAGAGGATCAGGTATGGCTCTTTGCAGAGCCGGGCGCGGATCAGGCGGATGATACCAGAGCAGAGATGTTTGCGGCATACCGGGAGGTTATAGATGTGGCAACCGGGTCTATGTGATATGCGCTATTCTTGCGATAGCCGGATTCGTGGTATTCGTGATAAAATCAGTAGCAGTAGAACCCAAATAACACGAATGGTGCGAATTGCACGAATGCCTGACATGCTGGCAACTATCACATATCAGAGTGATTTTACTGCAAAATTCGATCGCGCCCCGATACGGATCGGATCGCCATGGATCGCAGGTCTGGGGCTACCATCTGCCGTGGCTGCGGAGGCGTTGAAATGACCAGATATTTTGAGGTGACACAGAGGGACTGCGCTGCAAGGATCGGTAGACTGATGCTGGACCAGCGAATCCGGACCCCAGCTATCCTGAATTCCGAATTGCTCCGCAGGCGTAAGGGTAGCATCATCGATTGCGGATGTGTGTGGGATGATTGTATGATTGATGATCGCATGGTCGAATCGGTGGATCAGGGAAAGCTGCTGATACTGCCACATCGATCGCTGCCGCGGTATGCGCCGCAAGAACTGATCGACCGCTCTTTTGACTCTTCCGACTCTCTTAACCGCTCCTCCGAACCGCCCCGTAGCAATGGTGCGACAGGCGAGGTGGTCCACCCGATGCAGACCGCCGTACCGGAAGGACGTGATCTGTATGTAATCGGTGCGGCAGCCCTGCTCGAGAATCAGGCGAGGTTGCTCACACATACCGTGCTAAAACTGAAGAACAACACCAGTCCTGACACCGCCCTGTACGCTCCAGCGCTTGCAACTCCTGAGAATCTTGCAGTGCTGATCTATCTCGGGATCGATCTCGTTGATGACACCGCTGCAATCATAAAAGGATACCAGGATCGGTATCTGACCCGCGAGGGAGAAAAACCTATTGATCGACTCCGTGAATTCCCGTGTGCATGTGAGGTCTGCACAAAAATCGAAACGCCGGAACGGTTGCAGGGCATGTCAGGACCAGAGCGTGCCAGACTGATCACACGCCACAATATCATCAAACTGGACGAAGAATTAAGATTGGTGCGTGAATGCATCCGTGACGGGATCTTACGGGACTACGTGGAGAAGCAATGCAGGTCTCGCCCGTATCTCACGGCGGTTCTCAGATTGCTGGATCAGGAGCATACATATCTGGAAGAGAGAACCCCGACGATGCGGAAAAGCACCCTGATCGCAAACACCGCTGAATCACAAAATCGCGTCGAGGTGACCCGGTTCGCTGAGCGGGTGCTCTCGCGGTTTGCTCCGCCGGATCCGTCGGGCACAGGTACCCTTGTGATACTCCCATGTTCTGCAAGAAAACCGTACTCGCACTCAATGTCACATGCAAAGTTCATCGATGCGCTCTCCGGGTACCGGTCGCAGGTCCACGAGATCATACTGACATCGCCGCTCGGGGTCGTTCCAAGAGAGCTTGAGACCATATACCCTGCTGCTCACTACGATATCGCGGTTACAGGGCAGTGGAGTCTCGATGAGACTGCGTGGGTAGCCTCGTGCCTGCGTGCGTATCTTGAGAAGCATGAGTACAAAAACATCATAGCGCATGTCAGCGGCGGGTTTGCAGAGGTCTGCAGGACGGTAGAGCAGGATCTGGGGATCGGGATCACGTATTCTGCAATCGACGACAAAAGCCCCCTCGCCGATGATTCGCTTGCCCGCCTGCGAGAGGCTGTTATGAGCAGCGTATCGGTGCAGCCGGCGAAATCGAAATCACGCCGCAAAAGATCCCCGCTCCGAACGGTTCGCGCGATCGCTGATTACCAGTTCGGATTGGGGGTTGGAGAACAGTTGATCCCTGACCACGCGCAGATAAAATCGAGCAGGTCAGGGTTCTGGATATTTGCGGACGGCGCACGGATCGCAAGCTCCTCAGGATATGGTACGATTGCACTTACGCTTGCAGGCGCAGCCCGGATGCCTCCTGACATCTACCGAGTCCGGATCGATGATTTCCTGCCAAAAGGATCGATCCTTGCGCCCGGCGTCGTCGATGCCGATCCGCAGATCAGGCAGATGGATGAGGTGATCGTGCAGGGCAGCATGGCAATCGGAGTGGGAAGGGCGCAGATGAGCGGGCGCGAGATGGTCGGGTCAAGCCGCGGGCTTGCTGTTGATCTGCGAGCGGTGGAGGGGAAGTGATCGCGGGTTTTTATTATTTTCTGGAAACGCCGGATTGTCTCGGGTAAGCACAACTATCAAAAATGGAGCGCTATTGAGCTACAAAGCCGTTAGTATCATTAATCCGTGTAATCCGCATCCATCTGTGGCTGATAAAAATTTTAGCCACTGATTTACACAGATTTCACTGATTACGCCTATCTAATCGTACTTGTATTTGTCGGGTCGGCGTCATGGTTTTCAACCGACCAGAACAAATTAAAAAGTCTCCTGCACCGCGGAACCTTATCAGCCTCATGACCACACTAACGCCAAGTCCTGCCTGAAATTCAGCGGTTACCCCGGGGTATCCGGTTGACTACTACACTTTTAATATCCCCCCACAATACCTAACCGTGCAGCATATACTGCATACGGATTGTACACAACAGACCCGCACAGGATGGCTCGACATGCAATTCACACCAAACGAAAAACGCGTACTTCTAACACTGAACGAACTGAAAGGATCAACACCGGCAGAACTTGCAGGGAAATCTAACCTGAATCCGGATGCCCTGATGCAATCAGCCTTTCTTCTGGAGGAAAGGGGACTTGTGGACGTTAAGGAATCCGTAACAAAAATTTACACCATGACAGAAGAGGGGCGGGAATGTGCAAGCAACGGACTGCCTGAACGCTTGATACTCACATACATACAAGCCCACAACGAAAAAATCACGATTTCAGATATAAAAAGTAAATGTCCACCCGGCATGGCTGGGGTATCCCTCGGCTGGCTTCGGCGCAAGGGGTGGGTGGAGATTGTGGGTGGTGAGGTCATACCTGCCAGCGA
>DAOWIV010000031.1 GCA_030640725.1 Methanosarcinales archaeon
GTGAAAAGGCGAATCCGGGTTCGACTGCGGACATCATAATCGGGGGTCTCTTTGTTGCGCTTGTCAGGGGACTTCAGGTTTAGTCCGATTTTTCCACACGATTTTTTCACAAAAAATCGAGTAAAAACTGCCCTTCGGGCGGGGCTGCCAATACACTTTTTCGTAAATAAAAACCTCCATGACCCCCGGGACGCCCATGAGCATGAAAATGCGGCTCGGATGCCTCAAGCCTTAAGCCCCACCCCCCATATACGCACGAGACGGGCAACACGGGTCGATTACTTTCTGGCGGTTTATTCCAAAACCCCGCAATAAAAATGGTGCGTAGAGTGACTGGACGTTGTAGCCTATATACCATAAAAAATACCGCCGAAAAGGTCTTATGCACTTCAGATCTGCTTCTTGACCGGATGGTTTGGATCCTGCACCTTAACCGGGTATTCCTTTATGCAGGCAATCGACACGCCCGGTGTTCGCAGCCAGATTCACAACTCCGATCTGTTCATGTCGATCAAATCCGGCAGTTCATTCATTTTGCCGGAAAAATCATTCTGCATGAGATCGGTTTTTGGTGGTTGCGGTGGTTAAGAATTTTTCTGATGATTAATCGAAACACGCACCACGAAATTCAAATGCACAAAAGATTAAGAACAAACCTGACGCCCAATAACTTTGCAACTCTATTCAATGGAAAGCTTTTTGTTCTATGGGCGTAATGCCTATGTGGTTGCTGGGTGCAGAAGGTGATAACCCGATCGACTGCATACAGACACATACAGACCGTGAATAGGAGGCACAAAACCATGGTGAAAAGAACAACTATTGCCGTAATTGCAGCAGTATTGACTATTACGCTGGTATTTTATGCAACTGCATCGACTGAGAGTGGCGGATCGTCAGACCCACCATCCGAAGCAACAATATCAACATTGATCGCTGAACAATATCCCGCGGATTGGCAGAACAGTATCCAGGCATACAGATCAAAGGATTCAAACGTGGGGGCTGAACTGACAAAAAAGATGGAAGAGAGCAAGTCTGATGAGAGGATAGACGTGATAATACTGTTAAAGTCCAGACCACGCGTGTCATCACTCGCGAGCCAGAAAAGCGTTGTTGGCGCGCTTCAAGACAGTAATATAGAGATAAAGCATCAGTATCATATTATTAACGGTATAACGGCAGAGATACCTGCCGAATCAATTAAAGAGGTCGCAGATCTTCCGGATGTTGAATGTGTGTACCTCGACCGTGAGATTCATCTGATAGATCCGCGAGAGGCTGAAGAGCCCGCGCAGGCAGGCTCAGCAGGCTCAGCAGGCTCAGCAGAATTGGCGGCAGAGAGCGGAAAAGGAACCGAAGAGAGCGTGTGGGCTGAGGGGATCGATGGAAGCGGCATAGTTGTCGCAGTCATCGACACCGGGATCGATAAGAATCACCCTGATCTCTATGGCAAGATCATAGCCGAGAAGAACTTTATAGATGATGGGATGACCGCAGATGACTGGCATGGGCACGGAACGCATTGCGCGGGTATAATCGCCGGAACAGGGGAAGCGTCGAGCGGGAGGTACAAAGGAGTTGCTCCCGGCGCCCTGCTCATGAATGCACGGATTCTGGATAGCGAAGGGAACGGGGAGCTGTCCGGTTTGATCGCCGGCATCGAATGGGCGGTCGATAACGGAGCAGACGTGATCAGCATAAGTGTGGGGGGTTCTCATCCTGGCGATGTCCAGTCTAAGCCAGAGTGTATGACTGTTGATGCGGCAATGGATGCCGGAGTGGTTGTCTGCATTGCAGCAGGGAACTCAGGGTGATCAAGATGGGAGCAAACAAACTGGTCTTGATCGGTCTTCTGGCGGCGATGCTGATTTTAACATCCGGTTGCATCGATTCCGGCATCAGTTCGCCCGGCGATGCAGTCAAACCGATAACGGTCGGCGCGTCAGATCAATACGGACACGTAGCAGGTTTCAGCAGTTCAGGACCCACCAGTGATGGAAGGACAAAACCAACGCTCGTAGCACCTGGCGTGGACATTATATCGTGCAGGGCATGGGAGACCGA